>DASQBH010000888.1:0-5414 GCA_035635315.1 Longimicrobium sp. | reverse complement strand
GGAACGAGTCGGTCTACAACCAGTACACGCTGCGCGTGCGCGACCGCGACGGGCTGCGCGCGCACCTGCAGGCTGCGGGGATCGGCTGCGCGGTCTACTATCCCGTGCCGCTGCACCTGCAGCCGTGCTTCGGCTACCTGGGCTATTCGGCGGGTGACTTTCCGGAGTCGGAGCGGGCGGCGGCGGAGGTGATCTCCATCCCCGTGTACCCGGAGCTGGAGGCGGAGGAGCGCGAGCGGGTGGCGCGGGCGATCGAGGCCTTTTACGGCGTGGAGGGCTGAGGTGGCGGCGATGCAGCAGGGGGACGGCGCCATCACCGGCCGCCGCATCCGCTTTGCGGTGGTGGGGTGCGGCCGCATCTCGGAAAAGCACCT
Organism: Longimicrobium sp.; assembly: GCA_035635315.1. Classification (GTDB taxonomy): domain Bacteria; phylum Gemmatimonadota; class Gemmatimonadetes; order Longimicrobiales; family Longimicrobiaceae; genus Longimicrobium. The sequence goes on along the minus strand of DASQBH010000888.1, from coordinate 5,040 downwards.
GGAGGCGCTGCAGAAGCACGGCGAGCACGCCGAGGTGGTGGCCGTGTGCGACGTGGACGAGGCGGCGGTGCGCGCCGCGGCCGAGCGCACCGGCGCGCGCCCCTTCCGGCGCATCGAGCACCTGCTGGAGGAGTCGGACGCGGACGCGGTGGTGCTGTGCACGCCCAGCGGGCTGCACGCGGAGCAGGGGATCCAGGTGGCGCAGGCCAAGCGCCACGTGATCACCGAAAAGCCGATGGCCACCCGCTGGCAGGACGGCAAGCGGCTGGTGCAGGCGTGCGACGCGGCGGCGGTGCGCCTCTTCGTCGTCAAGCAGAACCGGCAGAACGCCACCGTGCAGCTGCTCAAGCGCGCCATCGACGCGGGCCGCTTCGGGCGCATCTACATGGTGAACGTGAACGTGTTCTGGAACCGCCCGCAGTCGTACTACGACAGCGCGCGGTGGCGGGGGACGTGGGAGTTCGACGGCGGCGCGCTGATGAACCAGGCCAGCCACTACGTGGACCTGCTGGACTGGCTGATCGGCCCGGTGGAGAGCATCAGCGCGTTCACGGCGACGCTGGCGCGCAACATCCAGGTGGAGGACACGGGCGTGGTCAACGTCCGCTGGCGCTCCGGCGCGCTGGGGTCGCTGAACACCACGATGCTCACCTATCCCAGGAACATGGAAGGCTCCATCACCGTCATCGGCGAAAAGGGGACGGTGCGGCTGGGGGGCGTGGCCATCAACAAGGTGGACCTGTGGGAGTTCGCCGAGCCGCACGAGGACGACGAGCGGGTGGACGAGGCGAGCTACGCGACCACCTCGGTGTACGGATTTGGCCATCCGCGCTACTACGAGAACGTGATCGGTACGCTGCGGGGGCAGGCGCAGGCCGAGACGGACGGCCGCGAGGGGCTGCGCTCGCTGGAACTGCTGGTGGGGATCTACCTGTCGGCGCGCGACGGACGCACGATCTCGCTGCCGCTGGACTATTGAGCCCGGCCTCCGCCGGCGCCGCCGATGCTCGATGACCGGCCCCTCGCATCCGCCCCGTCGATCACGGTGCCGGTGATGCCGAGGGTGGGCAGACGGATTCGGCGCGGCAGGGGGCCATCCGCGTTTTTTTGAGAAGGCATGGTGAGTACCGGATGCTCGCCGGAGCGTGACACGCGGCGGTCCTCATCACCTGTCGCGCGATCGGGTGAATCCGCGTCTCGCGCCGGATGCGAGGTGACGCGCCGATCTGCCGCCGTCCGTCCGTCCGTCGGCATCCGCGCGAGGGGCAGGCGGTGGCAAAAGACGCGCGGCAGGTGGAGGCGTCGGCCGGCTCCGGCGCGCCGTCGGCAGACGGAGCTCGATTCTGCACGCGGGGCGATGCGGATTCGATCGATTCGGCCAGGGGGAGCGCCGGATGCCGGCCGGAGTGTGACGCATCCGGCGGCGGCGACGACCTGTTGCGCGATCTGGTGAGGCCTCCGTTCGCGTCAGGATTGAGGTGACGCACGATGCGGCGGACGCCATGCGCCAGACGCGAGGTGGCTTCGGGGGAGACGTGGGGGAGAGAAGACGCGCATCCGCCCGACGCGGAGGGTGGCTGCGGAGCGGGGATGGCGGGTAAGGTGTCTCCCGAAAAAATGGCGATACACACCGCGTGGGCCGGGTTGCGACAACACGACGGCGAGGATTGTGGCGAAGCGCCGGCCGCTGCCGGAGCCGTGAGGGACACGCGCCAGGGGAAAATGGATCGATGAGTGTGACGGAGCAGGGGAAGGGGTGGTTCGCCCACGAGACGGCGGTGATCGACGAGGGGGCGGAGATCGGCGCCGGGACCAAGGTCTGGCACTTCAGCCACGTCTCGGCCGGATCGCGCATCGGCGCGCGCTGCTCGCTGGGGCAGAACGTGTTCGTGGCGCCGCGGGTGACCGTGGGCGACGGGGTGAAGATCCAGAACAACGTGTCGCTGTACGAGGGCGTGGTGCTGGAGGACTACGTGTTCTGCGGCCCCAGCATGGTGTTCACCAACGTGCGCACCCCCCGCTCGGCCTTTCCGCGCAACACCTCGGCGGACTACGCGGAGACGCGGGTGCGCTACGGGGCCAGCATCGGCGCCAACGCCACCATCGTCTGCGGGAGCAGCGTGGGGGAGTGGGCGTTCGTGGCGGCGGGCGCGGTGGTGACGAAGGACGTTCCCGACTACGCGCTGATGGCGGGGGTCCCCGCCCGGCGCATCGGCTGGGTGTGCCAGTGCGGCATCACCCTGCGTCCCGACGGCGGCCGGGCGGCGTGCGCGGAGTGCGGGCGGGAGTACGACGCCGACGGCGAGTCGCTGCGCCTTCGCGCGGTACCTTCCTGAGACGCGCGGAAGGACGGATGGCCGCGACGCGGGTGGTGGTGGTGGGCGGCGGGATCGTGGGGCTGGCCACGGCGCACCGGCTGCTGCAGGCCTTTCCCGGGGTGGACCTGGTGCTGGTGGAGAAGGAGGCGGAGGTAGGCCGCCACCAGAGCGGGCACAACAGCGGGGTGCTGCACGCGGGGCTGTACTACGCCCCCGGCTCGCACAAGGCGCGGCTGGCGGTGCGGGGGATTCGCGAGATGATCGCGTTCTGCCGCGAGCACGGCGTGCCCCACGAGGTGTGCGGAAAGCTGGTGGTGGCGGTCACGCCCGGCGAGGTGCCCCGGCTGCACGCCCTGCACGAGCGCGGCACGCGCAACGGGCTGGCGGGGCTGGAGCTGCTGGGGCCGGAGGCCATGCGCGAGGTGGAGCCCCACGCCGCCGGCGTCGCCGCGCTGCGCGTTCCCGAGGAGGGGATCGTGGACTACCCCCGGGTGTGCGCGGTGCTGGCCGGCCTGGTGCAGGCGGCGGGCGGGCGGGTGGTGACGGGGGCGGAGGTGCAGGGCTTTCGCCGCGCGCGGGGCGAGCGGGTGGTGGAGACCACCGCCGGCGCCTTTCCCGCGGATTTCGTGGTGACCTGCGGCGGCCTGCACGCCGACCGGCTGGCCCGCATGGCGGGCGACGCGCCGGGCGTGCAGATTGTGCCGTTCCGGGGCGAGTACTACACGCTCCGCGGCGAGGCCCGGTCGCTGGTGCGCAACCTGATCTATCCGGTGCCGGACCCGGCGTTCCCCTTTCTGGGGGTGCACTTTACCCGGATGGTGGGGGGCGGCGTGGAGGCCGGGCCCAACGCCGTGCTGGCGCTCTCGCGCGAGGGGTACCGCCGGGGGCAGGTGCGGCTGCGCGACGCGGCCGGCGCGCTGCTCTTTCCCGGGCTGGCCCGCTTCGTGGCGCGCCACCCCGCGGCCGTGGCCGCCGAGGTGGCGCGCTCGTACAGCCGGCGCCGCTTTGCCGACTCGCTGCGGCGGCTGGTGCCCGCCGTGCGCGACGAGGACCTGGCGCCGGGGGGCGCGGGGGTGCGCGCCCAGGCCATGCGCCCCGACGGCACGCTGGTGGAGGACTTCTGGCTGGTGGACGGGCGCGACGCGCTGCACGTGCTTAACGCGCCCAGCCCCGCCGCCACCGCCTCGCTGGCCATCGGCGGCGAGATCGCCGCGCGGGTGGCCGCGCGGCTCGGCGCGCCCGGTGCGCGCTCACATTCCTGACCGAAGCGGAAGACACGATGGCGGATATTCGCGGCAAGAGCATCCTGGTGGTGGGCGGCGCCGGCTTCATCGGCTCGCACGTGGTGGACGAGCTGCTCCGGGAGGACGTAAAGCAGGTCATCGTCTACGACAACTTTGCCCGGGGCGGGCGCGACAACCTGGAAGAGGCGCTCAAGGACCCCCGCGTGCGGATCTTCGAGGTGGGGGGCGACATCCTGCACGCCGACATCCTTTCGGCGGCGGTGAAGGAGAGCCAGATGGTGGTGCACCTGGCGGCGCTCTGGCTGCTGCAGTGCTACGACTACCCGGCCAGCGCCTTCGAGGTGAACGTCAGGGGCACCTTCAACGTGCTGGAGGCGTGCCGCGAGCACGCCATCGAGCGGCTGGTGTACTCGTCGTCGGCGTCGGTGTACGGCGACGCGGTGCAGATCCCCATGACCGAGGACCACCCGTTCAACAACCGCACCTTCTACGGGGCCACCAAGATCGCGGGCGAGGCCATGGCCCGCGCCTACAACGACCGCTACGGCCTGGACTACGTGGGGCTGCGGTACATGAACGTGTACGGCGCCCGGCAGGACTACAAGGGCACCTACATCGCGGTGATCATGAAGATGCTGGACCGCCTGGACCAGGGGCTGCCGCCGGTGCTGTACGGCGACGGCTCGCAGGCGTACGACTTCATCTACGTGTCGGACTGCGCCCGCGCCAACGTCTGCGCCCTCAAGAGCGACGCCACCGACCGGTTCTACAACGTGGGGAGCGGCACCCGCACCTCGCTGCGCGAGCTGGCGGAGCTGATCCTGGAGATCACCGGCTCGCCCGCGCAGATCCAGTACGAGCCGCAGGGCAAGACCTTCGTCACCAACCGCATCGGCAGCACCGACGCGGCGGCCGGCGACCTGGGCTTTCGCACCACGGTGGAGCTGCGCCAGGGGCTGGAGCGGCTCATCGAGTGGCGCGACTCGCACAAGCAGCTCGTCGCCGAGCGCGCCGCGCGGGGCTGAGAGGCCCCCGTGTGCGGGATCACCGGCATCTTCAACACGGACGGCGCCCCCGTCTCCATCGCCGTGCTGCGGCGGATGGCCGACGCCATCCGGCACCGCGGCCCCGACGGCGAGGGGTTCTGGACGGAGTCGTTCGTGGGGCTGGGCCACCGCCGCCTGTCCATCATCGACCTGTCGCCCCTGGGCCACCAGCCCATGCAGAGCGCCGACGGGCAGGTGGTGCTGTCGTACAACGGCGAGATCTACAACTACCAGGAGCTGCGCCTGGAGCTGGAGGCGCTGGGGCACCGCTTTCGCTCCCAGTGCGACACCGAGGTGCTGCTGAACGCCTGGGTGCAGTGGGGCGAGGGGTGCGTGCCCCGGCTGAACGGGATGTTCGCCTTTGCCGTGTGGGACGCGCGCGACCACCGGCTGTCGCTGGTGCGCGACCGCTACGGGGTAAAGCCGCTGTAC
>DASQBH010000887.1:0-3039 GCA_035635315.1 Longimicrobium sp. | reverse complement strand
GATGCGCTGCGCCATACCGCACCAGCTCTTCCGCATCCGGAATCGGACCGTGCCGGAGCTCAAATGACGGGACGTGCGCGAGTTCCGCTCCCGCGCTGGCGGAATTGGAAACGGGGCGTGGCTGTTCGCCACGCCCCGTTCTCTTATGCTCCCGCTCGCCCGCCAGAAGCGGTCCGTCCGCGATGCCGCGGTCGGGATCACCCATCGCGCTCCCCGTGTTCCTTCACACGCTCGTATGCGCCGCCCAGGTCTCGGAAGACCATGGTCCAGTCGGAAACCATCGCCGCACGGTCGGAGCGGTGCCATTCGCGGCGCGGCGAGTACCGCCCGCCGATAGCGCCCCGCAGGTCCAGCGCTCGCCCAAAGCCCCGAAAGAAGCATCTTGAGTTGAGGCCCTGGATCATGGTACCTGCTCCTGAAGTCGGAACGACTGCAACGCGTGATCGCCAGACTGAATTGTAAACAAAGGGAACATCCCCGTCCAGCCCCTCACACTACGCGGGGCTTCGCGTCCGATGGTGCTGGGTGCATCCGCGGCGCACCCTCGTTGGCACACGGGGGTGTCCAGGCGGCGCCGGCCTGCGACGACCTGAGCAGGTGAAGCCCCGCCGGGCGAGCTCCGCGAGCCCAGGGCGGGGCTTATGGCCCTTCCACCCCCGGGCTTTAGCCCGGGGGTGCCTTTAGCCCGGGGTGGCCGTAGGGCGATCCTTCCGCCGCTCCTCGATCCGCGTGATCGCCTTTTTCGCCAGCCCGCGCAGCAGGTCCAGCTCCGCCTCGGTGAACGAGCGGGGCTCGTTGCCGATCACGCACAGGGTGCCCAGCGTGTGGCCGCTGGAGGTGACCAGGGGAATGCCGGCGTAGCAGCGCACGTTCTCGAAGTGCACCAGCGGGTTTTCGCGGGTCAGCGGGTGCGCGCTGGCGTCCTCCACCACGAACGGGTCGCCGCTCTGCACCGCGTTGGCGCAGAACGACCACTCCACCGGCGTGCCGTGCGCCTCCGCCATCCACCCCGTAAGCCCGTGCTGGGCCGCAAAGTACTGCGCCTCGCCCATCACCACGCTCACCAGCGCCGTGGGCAGGTTCAGCGCGGCCGCGGCCTCGTTCACCGTCTCCTGCAGCACCTCGTCCACCTCCGGCGCGGTAAGCCCCAGCGCCGCGACCTCCGCCAGGCGCGCGGGGTCGCGCAGCACGTCGCCGCGGTCCGTCATCGTCCACCCTCCCCCTGTAGCTGCCGCGTCCGCTCCAGCAGCCGGTACGTCCGCAGCCGGATCACCAGCGAGTTGCCGATCACCCCCGCCACCCCCTCCTGCCTGGCCAGCGCCTGCGCCGCACGCTCCAGTTCGTCCAGCGTAAGCCTGCCGCTGCGCACGCCGGCCTCCTGGCAGGTGCGCACCCACAGCGAAACGGCGGCGTCCGGCCCCAGGGCACGGGCCAGAAAGGTGATGGCGTCCTGCTCGGTGGGCGCGGCGAGCGCGTATCCGGGAACGGGGTTCTGCGTGGGCGTGGCCATGGCTCCGGGTGCGTGGTCAGGGGGAGCGAGTCTACGCCCGCGTTCCCTTCGCGTCAACCAGCGGCCCACCCGTTTCGCGCCTGCCGCCGCCACGGTATCGTTCCTGTCAGCGGGTTGCTCCACACGCTGACAGGACGGGGACGGATGAGCGATACGGCGATCCTCAAGGTGCCGCACGTGGTGGTGGTGGGCGGCGGCTTTGGCGGGCTGTGGGCCGCGCGGGCGCTGCGCCGCGTGAACGTGAGCGTAACGGTGGTGGACCGGCGCAACCACCACGTCTTTCAGCCGCTTCTGTACCAGGTGGCCACCGCGGCGCTTTCGCCGGCGGACGTCAGCGGCCCCATCCGCAGCATCCTGCGCAGGCAGAGCGCCACCGAGGTGCGGATGGCGGAGGTCACCGGCGTGGACCTCCCCCGGCGCGAGGTGGTGCTGGCGGACGGGCAGCACCTGGCGTACGACTTCCTGATCGTGGCCACGGGCGCCACGCACGCCTACTTCGGCCACCCGGAGTGGGAGCCGCTGGCCCCTGGCCTCAAGACCATCGAGGACGCCACCCACATCCGCCGCCGCTTTCTGCTGGCCTTCGAGGCCGCGGAGCAGGAGGAGGACCCGGAGGAGCAGCGCGCCCTGCTCACCTTCGTCGTCGTGGGCGCGGGGCCCACGGGGGTGGAGATGGCCGGCGCCTTCGCCGAGATCGCGCACCACTCGCTGGTCAAGGACTTTCGCCGCATCGCGCCGCAGACGGCGCGCGTCATCCTGCTGGAGGGCGGCCCGCGCGTCCTTGCCGCCTACGACGAGGAGCTTTCCGCGTACGCGCAGCGGGCGCTGGAGCGGATCGGCGTGGAGGTGCGGACGAACTCCATCGTCACCGGGATCGAGCCGGAGGCGGTGTTCGTGGGCGAGGAGAAGATCCGCACCCGCAACGTGGTCTGGGCCGCCGGCGTCACCGCGTCGCCGCTGGGCAGGGCGCTGGGCGTGGAGACGGACCGCGTGGGCCGGGTGATGGTGCAGCCGGACCTTTCCGTCCCCGGTCATCCGGAAGTCTTCGTCGTGGGCGACCTGGCGAACCTCGCCGGGCCGGACGGCAAGCCGCTCCCCGGCGTGGCGCAGGTGGCCATGCAGGGGGGCGAGCACGCAGCGAAGATGATCGCGCGGACGCTCAGGGGCGAGCCGCGCACCCCCTTCCGCTACCGCGACAAGGGGAGCATGGCCACCATCGGCCGGCGCGCCGCGGTGCTGCAGGGGATGGGGATGAAGATGAAGGGGTGGTTCGCGTGGATGGCGTGGCTGCTCATCCACATCCTCTTCCTCATCGGCTTCCGCAACCGGCTGGTGGTGCTGATGCAGTGGGCGTGGAGCTACCTCACCTGGCAGCGCGGCGCCCGGCTGATCACCGGCGAGGTGGGGGCGGACCTGGCGCCGCCGGGCAAGCCGCTGGGCACGCCGGAGGGCGCGGACGTGCCGCCGTCGGAGGGTGACCCCATGTCGCACGACGTGCGCAAGGCGGAGGCGCAGGGGCAGACGGTGCC
>DASQBH010000886.1:0-2360 GCA_035635315.1 Longimicrobium sp. | reverse complement strand
CCAGGTGGGGATCTCCGGGTCCACGAAGGTGGGCGACGGCGCCGTGCTGGGGGGGCAGGCCGGGGTGCAGGGGCACATCGAGATCGGCGCGGGAGCCAAGGTGGGCGGCCAGGCGGGGGTGACGGCCAGCGTGCCGGCGGGGGTCACGGTGAGCGGCTACCCCGCGCGCCCGCACCGCGAGGCCATGCGCATCCAGGCGGCGGTGTTCGGGCTGCCCAAGCTGGTGCAGCGCCTCAAGGCGCTGGAGAAGGCGGTTTTCGGCCGGGGCGCGGAGGGCGCCCGGGCCGGTTCGCATGCGGACGATCAGGGCGGCGGTGAGCCGCCGCGAGACGAATAGATGCCGACGACGACACCACGACAGAACACGCTCGCCCGCGCGGGCGAGATGCAGGGCACGGGCTTGCACACGGGCGCGGAATCGCGGATGCGGATCCTTCCCGCGCCGGTAGACTCGGGGATCGTGTTCCGGCGCACGGACCTGCCGGGCTCGCCCGACATCCCCGCCAACCTGGCCCACGTGGTGGGCACGGACCTGGGGACCTCCATCGGCATCGGAGAGGCCAAGGTGCACACGGTGGAGCACCTGCTGGCGGCCATGGTGGCGCGAGAGATCGACAACGCCGTGGTGGAGATCGACGCGGCGGAGCTTCCCGCGGCGGACGGCAGCGCGCGCGACTTCCTGGCCATGCTGGACGGCTGCGGGCGCGAGCAGCAGGACGCGCCGGCGCGCTACCTGACGGTCGCGGAGACCTTCTCGGTGTCCAAGGACCGCTCGGAGTACGTGGTGGCGCCCGCCAGGGACTATCGCGTCTCCGCATCGATCGAGTTCGACCACCCGCTGATCGGCCGCCAGTTCGCCAGCTTTCACGTGGGCGAGCCCTCGTTCGAGACGGACGTGCTGCCGGCGCGCACCTTCGGGTTTCTGCGCGACGTGGAGGCCATGCGCGGCCGCGGGCTGGCCATGGGCGGCTCCCAGGACAACGCCGTGGTGCTCACGGAGGACGGGCTGCTGGAGGGGACCAGCCTGCGCTTTCCCGACGAGTTCGTCCGCCACAAGGCGCTGGACATCGTGGGCGACCTGGCGCTGGTGGGCGCGCGCATTCGCGGGCACGTGGTGGCGGAGCGGCCCGGGCACCTGGGGAACGTGGCGCTGGCCAGGGAGATCGTGGCCCGGGCGGAGAAGAAGGCGCTGGCGCGGCCGATCCTGAACATCGAGCAGATCTCGCAGTACCTGCCGCACCGCTACCCCTTCCTCCTCGTGGATCGGGTCGTCGAGTTCGAGGAGCGCAAGCGGATCGTGGGGCTGAAGAACGTGACCATCAACGAGCCGTTCTTCGTGGGCCACTTTCCCGGCCGGCCGGTAATGCCGGGGGTGCTGATCATCGAGGCGATGGCGCAGGTGGGCGGGCTGCTGGTGCTGGAGCAGATGGAGAACCTGGACGACAAGGTGGTCTACTTCATGTCGCTGGACAATGTGAAGTGGCGGCGCCCGGTCACGCCGGGGGACCAGATCCGGTTCGAGGTGGAGGTGCTGCAGATTCGCGGCGCCACCTGCCGGATGAAGGGGGTGGGGACGGTGGATGGCCACGTGGTGGCCGAGGCGGAGATGATGGCGCGGGTGGTGGACAAGTGAGCGTAGACATGGGGATCCTGACCGGGACGCAGGTCCATCCCACGGCGCTGGTGGACGACGCGGCCGAGCTGGGCGAGGGCGTGGTCGTCGGCCCCTACTCCATCGTGGGCCCGGGGGTGACGGTGGGCGCGCGCACCCGCATTGCCAGCCACGCGCTGATCGAGCGCGACACGGCGGTGGGCGAGGACTGCGTGATCAGCCACGGCGCGGTGCTGGGGACGGACCCGCAGGACCTGAAGTACCACGGCGAGACCACCCACCTGGTGGTGGGCGACCGCACGGTGATCCGCGAGTACGCCACGCTCAACCGCGGCACCTCCGCCCTGGGCTACACGCGGGTGGGGAGCGACTGCATGCTCATGAGCTACGTGCACGTGGCCCACGACTGCCAGCTGGGCGACCACGTGATCCTGAGCAACGCCGTGAACATGGCGGGGCACGTGACGATCGGCGACTGGGCGATCGTGGGCGGGCTCACCCCCATCCACCAGTTCGTGCGGATCGGCTCGCACGCCTTCGTGGGCGGGGCGACGCGGGTGGCGAAGGACGTCCCCCCGTACGTGAAGGCGGCGGGGAGCCCGATGCAGCTCTACGGGCTCAACTCGGTGGGGCTCCAGCGGCGGGGCTTCTCCGACGAGGTGCGGCAGGAGCTGAAGCGGGCGTACCGGATGTTCTTCGCCTCGACCAACAACGTGTCGCAGGCGCTGTCGCGGGCGCGCGAGGAGCT
>DASQBH010000885.1:0-3166 GCA_035635315.1 Longimicrobium sp. | reverse complement strand
GGCGATCCCGTCCGGCCCCTCGCCCGCGTACAGGGTGAAGTCGAACTTGCTTGCCAGCGCGCTGGCGCCGCGATCCACCCCGCGCACCCGCAGCCCGGCGAAGCCGGACGGGGCGTCCGCCGCCGCCGTCAGCTCGCCGGCGCCGGCGAAGTTGGCCAGGTTGAGCATCACCTGGAAGACCGGGGTGCGGTCCTGGGCGCGCTCGGGGTGGATCTCCTCCAGTACCGCCTCGAAGGGGGCATCCTGGTGGGCGTACGCGTCCAGCGTGGTGTCGCGGACGCGGCGCAGCAGCTCGCGAAAGGCGGGGTCGCCCGCCAGGCTCACCCGCAGCGCCAGCGAGTTGAGGAAGAGCCCCACCACGCGATCGGTTTCGGCGCGGGTGCGGCCGGCGATGGGGGTGCCCACCACCACGTCCTCCTGCCCGGACTGGCGCGAGAGCACCAGGTCCAGGGCGGCCAGGAGGACCATGAAGAGGGTGGCGCCCTCCTGCCGTGCCAGCGCCAGCACGCCGTCGGCGATCTCGCGCGGGAGGAACGCGCGCTCCACGGCGCCGGAGTGCGTCTGCACCGCGGGGCGGGGGCGGTCCGCGGGGAGTGCCAGGAGCGGCGGGGCGCCCTGCAGCGTGCGCCGCCAGAAGGCCACCTGCCGCTCCAGCACCTCGCCCTGGAGCCACGCGCGCTGCCAGCCCGAGAAGTCGCCGTACTGGATGCGGGGCTCGGGGAGGGGCGACGCCTCGCCACGCGAGAAGGCGCCGTACAGTGCCGCCAGCTCGTGCCGCAGCAGGTCCAGCGACCAGCCGTCGGCGATCGCGTGGTGCAGCGTGGCGAGGAGGAGGTGGTCGCCCTCGCCCAGCTTTACCAGGTCGGCGCGGAAGAGGGGGCCGGTCTCCAGCCAGAAGGGGAGGCGCGCCTGCTCGCGCACCAGGCGGGCGGCCTCGTCCTGGCGCTCGTCGTCGCGCAGGGTGCCCAGGTCGTAGAAGGTCACCTCGGCGGGCGCGGGGGGAGCCACGCGCTGCACGGGAGCGCCGTCCACCAGGGGAAAGGAGGTGCGCAGCGACTCGTGCCGCCGCACCAGCTCGTCCAGGGCGCGGCGGAGCGCGTCCGGGTCCAGCTCCCCCTCCAGGCGGAGGAAGAGGGGCATGTGATAGGTGGCGCTCCCCGGGTCCATCCGGTCCACGAACCAGAGCCGCTCCTGTGCGAGGGAGAGCGGGAGGTCGCCGTCGCGGGGAACGGGGACGATGGGCGGCGGCGCCTCTTCCCCCGGCGCGCCGCGGCGCAGCCGGTCCACCTCGGCGGCCAGCGCGCCCAGGGTGGAGTGCTCGAAGACGGCGCGGATGGGAAGCTCCACCCGCAGGTCGGAGCGCACCCGCGACGCCAGGCGCGTCGCCAGGAGCGAGTGCCCGCCCAGCGTGAAGAAGTCGTCCGTGGCGCCCACGCGCCCGGCGCCCAGCAGCTGCGCCCAGAGCGTCGCCAGCACTTCCTCCGTCGGCGTGCCGGGCGCCACGAAGTGGGTGCCGGCCAGGTCGCCGGCGTCCGGCTCGGGGAGCGCCCGGCGGTCCACCTTGCCGTTGCGCGTGAGCGGGAGCGCGTCCAGCCTGACGAACGCGGAGGGCACCATGTGCCCGGGCAGGTGCGCCAGCAGGTGCGCGCGAAGCTCCGCCGCCCCCACCTCGCCCGCCGCCACGAACCAGGCCACGAGCCGCTTCGCCTCCCCTTCGCCGCGCGTCAGGACCACGGTCTCGCGCACCGCGGGGTGATGGAGCAGGACGGATTCGATCTCCCTGGGCTCGATGCGGAAGCCGCGCACCTTCACCTGGTCGTCCGCGCGGCCGTGGAACTCCAGCGACCCGTCCGCCCTGCGCCGCGCCAGGTCACCGGAGCGATACAGGCGCGCGGCGGGGTCCGCCGAGAACGGATCGCGGACGAAGCGCTCCGCCGTAAGCTCCGGGCGATTGAGGTAGCCGCGCGCGACGCCCCCGCCCCCGACGTACATCTCCCCGACCATGCCCGGCGGGACGATCTGCCCGCTGCGGTCGAGCAGGTGAACGGAAAGATCGGGGATCGGGACGCCGATCGGAGAGGACGATCCACCGCGCACGTCCGCCTCGCGGATCACGCGCCAGGTGACGTGCACCGTCGTCTCGGTGATGCCGTACATGTTGACCAGGAGCGGACGGTCGTCCCCCCGCCGGTCCACCCAGCCGCGCAGCATCGCCGGATCCAGCGCCTCGCCGCCGAAGACGACGGTGCGCAGCGCCAGCTCACGCATCTCCCCGCGCTCCGCCGCCTCCTCGTCCGCGCGCGCCAGCTGGCGGAAGGCGGAGGGCGTCTGGTTCAGCACGGTGACGCGCTCCGCCTCCAGCAGCGCGTAGAGCTCCTCCGGCGAGCGCGACACCTGGAACGGGACGACGACCAGCCGCCCCCCGTACAGCAGCGCGCCCCAGATCTCCCACACGGAGAAGTCGAAGGCGTACGAGTGAAAGAGCGCCCACACGTCCTGCGCTCCGAAGCCGAACCAGGCGTCCGTCGCGGCGAAGAGGCGCACCACGTTGGCGTGCGTGACCTGCACCCCCTTCGGCCTGCCGGTCGATCCGGAGGTGTAGATGACGTACGCGAGCGAACCGGGGGCGACGTCGACCGCGGGGGCTTCGGGTGATTCTGCCGCCTCGGAACCCAGCCGGACGATCTCCGCCCCCCCGCCCGCCAGACGCGAGGCGAGGGCGGAGGAGGTGACGACGAGGGGGGCGCCGGAATCTTCCAGCACCCAGGCAAGGCGGTCGTCCGGATCCGCCGGATCGAGCGGGAGGTAGCCCGCGCCCGCCTTGAGGATCCCCAGGATGCCGACCACCGTCTCTACCGAGCGCTCCACCAGCAGGCCGACGAGCGAGTCCGGCCGCGCGCCACGCTTCAGCAGGTGGCGCGCGAGGCGGTTGGCGCGTGCGTCCAGCTCCGCGTACGTCACGCTCTCCGCGCCGAAGGTGACGGCGACGGCGTCCGGCGTGCGCGCCGCCTGCGCCTGGAACAGCGCGTGGATGCACCGGTCCGCCGGCACCTCGGCCGCCGTGTCGTTCCACGCCTCCACCACCTGCCGACGCTCCGCCTCCGGCAGCACGTCGATGCTCCCGATCGCCCGCCCCGGAGAGAGCTCCAGCGCCTCGACCAGCCCC
>DASQBH010000884.1:0-9182 GCA_035635315.1 Longimicrobium sp. | reverse complement strand
GATCGGCCCGCTGAACGCCTCGACCGCCGCGTGCACCACGGCGCCGGCCAGCAGCTCGTCGCCACGCAAAGGAGCCTCCGGACGATGGGTGAGGTCCGGAGGCTCCGCTTCACTGGCGGGGCGTGTGGCGACGGCGTGGCGCTTACGCGTGCGCTCGCCCATGGGGCTGCGCGGCAGACGCGGCTCGCCTCCAGTCCTGCCGGAGCGCCTCGGCATCACCGGCCGGCCCGCGCCCGAACCGGCCCCGCCGATGCGCGAGCGTGCCGCCCAGGTCAAAGGCGTGCGCCATTCCGAACAGGACCGCCGACATCGCACGGCCCTCCTTGTGCCCCGCGTTTCCGTTGAACCAGCCCATGCGTTTTCGCTCCGTCTGATCGTACCCGGATTCATATCTGCAGTGTCCAGGTTAAACACTGTCCAGATCCTTGTCAACGGCCCAAAGCCCATCGTGCGAACACGGCCAGCAGCCGCACAGGCCCGTTCGGCACCTGGAACAAAAGGAGCGGACGATGGAAAGCGGAACCGCCCGCGGGGAGCGTCCCCGCGGGCGGTTCTCTATCGACCGAAACGGCCGGTCCGGATCAGTACCAGGTGGTCAGGTCGATGCCCTGGTAGTAGTGGCGCAGGATCTCCTCGTAGGTGGATCCCTTCTCCGCCATCCCCACCGCGCCGGTCTGGCTGAGGCCCACGCCGTGGCCCCACCCGCCGCCGAACGCCTCGAAGCCCTCGACCTCGCCCGTCCTGCGGTCGATGATGGGCTCGATGACGAACAGGGTGCTGAGCAGGCTGCTGAAGGTGCCGTTGGCGTTCACGTACTTGAGCGACGTGCGGACGTGATCCTTGGTGTCGGTGAACGTCCCCGCCTCGGTGACGTACTCGATCAGCTTTACGCGGCCGCTGTTGCTGCGCTCCACCACGTTGATGGCCAGCACGCGACCCACGTCCTGCTGGGCGTGCAGCGAGATCACGTCGCTGATCTCCTCCGCCGTCCACTCGAAGCTCCAGCGGTGGTATTTGCTCCAGTCTGCCTCGAAGTCGCCGTTCTTCTTGCCGCGCAGGCTGGGGCCCTTGTGCGCCTTGAGCGAGTCCAGCACGTGCTCGCTGTTACCGTGCTGGTGGTCGCGCACGCCGCGCAGGTACGCCACCGGCGCGGAGTTGAACACGTCCTCGTTGTTGGCCGTGTAGCCGCCGCTGGTCGACGAGAACAGCGCCTGGATCAGGGCGCCGCCGTACGTGGCCACCACGCCCGCGGTGGCGTCGACCGCCGCGTTGCTCACCGGGTGCTCGGCGCTGTAGCCGCCGTACACCTGGTCGCTGGTGGTCGCCAGCAGGTCGTAGCCGTCCGCCGCGCGCTTGCCCAGCCCGCTGAGGGCGTAGGTGCGCGCCGCCACGGCCTGCGCCTTCTGCGCCTCGATCTCGCCATACGGAACGGGCGGCAGCTCGCGCGGCACCACGCCGTACAGGTACTGCTCGATGGGGAGCTCGTTGATGCCGGCCAGCGTTCCGGCGCTGTTGCGCCCCACCTCGGCGATGCCGCGGTACGGCAGCCCGCCGATGGTCACCAGCCCGTCGGACGAGGTGAGCACCACGGGGCCGCTGCTGACGGCCTGCGCCGAGCCCGTGTTCACGCGGTACTGCGTAATGCCGGTGACGATGGTGATCTGGCGATAGAACGCGTCACTGGCGGCCAGCCCCTGCGAGATGAGCAGGAGGCGGTAGTTGTTGCGCTCGGTAAAGCTGGCGCTCAGGGGAAAGCTGCCGATCAGCAGCCGCGTGCACGCGGGGATCACCTCGGTCATCGTGGGGTGCCCCAGCGCCTCGGCGGCCGACTTGCGGGCCGCCACGGCCGCGACGGAGCCGCACATCACCTGCACGCGCCAGCGCGTCTCGCTCACGGAGCCCGCCTCCAGCGTGACCGTGGCCGACACGCCGCCGGTGCCGGTGAGGAGGGTGGCGCCCGTCGTCTTGTTGCGGAACGTCCAGTCCGCGGCGCTGCCCAGCGTGACGCTGCTGGCCGTGGGGATCACGCCGATGCGGATGTTGCCGTTCCACGCGGCGGCGCCCACCTCTTCGTTGAGCGACGCGGCGCCGGCGCGGGCGCCGGGGCCGGTGGGGTCGATGTCGGAGCAGGCGCCCAGCGCCAGGAACAGCGCGGCGGCCGGCGCAGCCAGCCGGTTTCGCAGGGAGGTCATCAAGGCGAGTTCGGGGGACGCAGGGGATGAAAATACGGGCGTGGGAGACCGCCCGGGGCGAACCCCTACGTACGTACGAAATTCGTGATTTGTCAACCTCCGGAGCAAACGCGGCCGGCGTGCACGCCAGAGCCGGAATTCCGGATTTCCGCAGTCCGTCCAGCACCCGTCAGGCCCGTGGGAAAGACTCGGCCGCTCCGGCGCGGGCCTCCCGGTTTCCCCGTCGACGCGGCCTTTGGCGGCCCCTGGCTGCTTCCCTCGCGTGCCCGGAAGATTTACTCTTTCCCGTCCCTCCCGTTCTCCCCCTGGACCGGACCGCTGAACGCGTGCGCCTCATTTCTTTCCATCTGCCCAGGCCCGTTTCGCCGCGATGGCGGGCGATGGCCGCGGCCGCCGTGCTCGCCGCCGCGCCGGTGCAGGCCCAGCACGCGCCGGTGTGGCCCGACGCGCTGCTTACCCGCACGCAGGCCCTTGCCCTGGTGCAGAGCCTGAACGCCGAGATCCTGGCCAGCCGCAGCGCGACGGCCACCCTGGAGAGGTGGTGCCGGGACCACGACATGGCGCGCGAGCCGCGGGTGGTGGCGGAGGTGGTGGCCGGGGAGCCGCGCGCGCCCGCCGCGGAGCAGCGACAGCGGCTGCGCGCGGATTCCGGCGAGGTGGTGCGCTACCGCCGGGTGCGCCTTCGCTGCGGCGACCACGTCCTTTCGGAGGCCGAGAACTGGTACCTTCCCGGGCGGCTGACGCCCGAGATGAATCGCGCGCTGGAGACCGGCGACACGCCGTTCGGACGCGTGGTGGCTCCGCTGGAGCCGTATCGCCAGACGTTCGCGGCCCGGCTCCTGTGGTCTCCGCTGCCGGAGGGGTGGGAGCGTTCGGACCACGCCGTGCCGCCGTGCCTGAGCTCCGGCCCGCTCGCCATCCCCGGCGCGCTGTTCGAGCACCGCGCGGTCCTGTTGGGCCGCGACAACCGGCCCATCGCCGAGGTCCACGAGGTGTACCAGGGCGCCCTGCTGGCGTTCTCCCCACCCGACCCCTGCTGAACCTCACGGAAAGCGGCGAAGCCACACGACCGGGAGTGAACCCGATAGCCCCGGCGCGCCACCCCACGTACTTTGCGGCGCCGTCCCCATCCATCCCGCACGCGCACTCCCCTCCCCTTACTCTCGTCTCCTGATCACGCGATGACGCACTTTCGCCTTTGTGCACGGCGCGCCGCATCGGGCCACGCCCGGGCGTAGCCATGCCGGTGGATTCCACGCACCCCGCGCTGGCCCGCGCCATCCAGTTGATGGAGTGGCGCCGCTTTCGCCAGGCGGAAGAGGAGCTTCGCAACGCGCTGCGGGACGAGCCGGAGAACGCCGGGGCCCACGCCTACCTGGCCCTGTGCCTGGCCGAGGACCCGGCCCGCGCAAGGGAGGCGATGGAGGAAGCGCTCTGGGCCACGGCGCACGATCCCCTGGGGTCGACCGGGTGGTACGTGCTGTCGCTGCTGCAAAGCCGCCAGGGACTGCCGTTCGAGGCGGAAAAGACGGCCCGCCTGGCCCTGGGGCTGGCGCCGGAGCTGCCGGCGCTGCTGCTGCACATGGCGCAGCTGATGATGGGCCGCGAGCGGTACCGCGACGGGCTGGAGTTCGCCGAGCGCGCGCTCGCCGTGGCCCCGCGCGACCCCGCGGCGCTGATGACGGCCGGCTCCCTGCGCTCGCGGCTGGGGCGGCACGCCGAGGCGGAGGCGGACTTCGCGCGGGCACTGGCGCTGGCCCCGGACGACCACGCGGTGCAGGCGAACGCCGGCTGGGCCGCGCTGCGCCGGGGCGACGCGGCCGCGGGGCTGCGCCACTTTCGCGCGTCGCTGCAGCGGGAGCCGGGGGAAAAGACCGCGCAGCGCGGGCTGCTGGAGGCGCTGCGGGCGCGCAACCCCGCGTACCGCGGCTTTCTGCGCCTGGCGCTGCGGCTGTCCTGGTTCCCCTCGTACTTCAAGTGGGTGGTGATCGGGATCGCCGTGATGCTGCTGGCGTACGTGTCCATGCTCGACATGTCCCTGTGGCTGCTCCTGCCGCTGCAGGCCGCCGTCATCTCCACCGCCGTGCTCACCTGGACCGCAAAGCCGCTGGCAGACCTGCTGATGCTTGCCGACCAGGCCGGGCGCGCCGTGCTGAACGGCGCGCAGAAGACGGCCGCGGTGGGGGTGGCGGCGCTCCTGGCCGCGGCGGCCGTGCTGGGGATCGCGTGGGTCCTGGGGGCGCCCCGCGGCACGGGGATGGCCGCCATCTTCACCCTTCTGTTCACCATCCCGTTCACGGCGGCACCGCGGCTCCCGCCGGGCACGTGGAGGGGCGTTCTGGCCGCGGGCACGGCGGTGATCGCCTTCTTTGCGGCCATGGCCGTGCTGCACCACGCGCGCGGCACGGGCGACCCCGGGTTCTGGGTGGGGATCACCGTGGGCGGTTTGACCCTGACGGACGTGCTGTCCGAGTACGAATCCTTCACCCGCCGCTGACGCTCGCGACCCACCAGCCAGGCGGCACCCCATCTCCACACGCCTCCGGCGCGCATCGGCGCTCCGCCTCCCCCGTTGGTCCACATCGCGGCGGGATCGGTGAGGAGCGCATCGTGCGCCCATCCCATCGCCGCAGTTCTTTCCTTTCCCCTCCCAGGGTGCGCCCTTCCAGGGTTTTGGCCTGATCGCGGCGCACCTGACGAGCGGTCAAATCTGATACGACAAGTGGTCGCAGAAACTATTGTGTGGCCTCATTTTCACCTCTATCTTCGCACTCCGCCGCCCCGTTTTTCCGCGGCCGACGCAGACCGCTGCGCATCCCCTTCAGGCGGTCCGACCTCCCCGGATGGACCCCTCCTCGCTCCGATCCGCGTCTCCCCCCGTCGATCCACCCCCCCGGAGGTTCCGCATGAAGAAACGAAGTATCGGCATCGTGCCCCCGCTGGTGGCGCTGGTGGTGGGCGCCTGCTCGCCCGACGCGCCGGCGAACCCCGTGGCGGAGGCCCCTGGCCCGTCGCTGGCCGTGCAGGGCGAGCGGGTGGCCACGCTGCGCGGCGCGCTGGACGATGCGCGCACGCGCGTGCTCCCCACGCTGGAGGGCGCGGCCAGCGAGCGCGTGGACCGCGCGCTGGCCCGCGCGGAGGCGGCGCTCGCGGCCAACGACGCCGCGGAGCTCGCGGCGGCCCTGCAGCAGGCGCGGGACGCCATCGAGTCCGGGCGTGCCTCGCTGGACGAAGGCGCGGTGGTGGAGCTGGATGCGCTGCTCCCCCTCTTCGTCACCCTGGACGACGCCGTCCCCGTGTCGCTGCGCCGCGCCACCACGACGAAAACCGACTGAATCCCCCCAGACGTTCCCCCGGAGAATGACGAACATGAACACCAACCACCGGGTGCTGGCCCGCGCGCTGGCCATGGCCGGCGTGCTCACCGTTGCGCACGCGGCCGGCGCCGCCGCCGCGCAGCAGGCCGCTTCCAGCAGCACCACTACGCTGTACGCGTGCTACGTTCCCGCCAGCGGAACGGTGTACCGCATCAAGGTGCCGGGCGGCCGCGACAGCTGCACCTCGCCCACGCACGTGGAGTTCTCCTGGAACTCTTCGGGCGCACAGGGTCCCGCCGGGCCTCCGGGGCCACAGGGGCCGGCCGGTCCGCAGGGCCCCGCCGGGCCGGAGGGTCCTGCCGGGCCGCAGGGTGAGACCGGGGCGACCGGCGCGCAGGGACCCGCCGGTCCCACGGGCGCGACGGGTGCCCAGGGTCCGGCCGGCCCCGCGGGGCCGCAGGGTCTGCAGGGGCCGTCGGGAGCCACCGGTCCGCAGGGCCCCGCGGGTCCCAAGGGCGACACGGGCGACCAGGGCCCGGCGGGTCCGGCAGGCGCGACGGGTGCGACGGGCGCGACGGGTCCGGCTGGTCCCCAAGGAGAGACCGGCGCGACGGGCCCCCAGGGTCCTCAGGGCGAGACCGGCCCCGCGGGTCCGCAGGGTGAGACGGGGCCTGCGGGTCCCCAGGGCGAGGCGGGTCCGGCAGGTCCGCAGGGTGAGGCAGGGCCGCAGGGCGAGGCCGGCCCCGCCGGTCCCCAGGGCGAGGTGGGGCCGCAGGGTGAGGCAGGTCCGCAGGGCCCGGCCGGCGTGATCGCGACCAACGAGAACGGGGCCTACGACCTGGACAACGACAACGGCTACGTGTCGGCGGGAACGGCGTTCTCGGGAAACATCCCCGTCGAAGGCGCGGGCACGCGGATGATGTGGTACCCGGGCAAGTCGGCCATCCGCGCCGGCACCATCACCGGCACGCAGTGGGAGGATGCCAACATCGGCCAGTACTCCGCCGCGTTCGGCTACAACACGCGCGCCAGCGGCGACTACGCCTTCGCCATGGGCAGCAGCGCCACCGCGGCCAACAACTCCGCCACCGCGTTCGGCGAGAACGTGACGGCCACCGGCGCCGCGTCGGTCGCCATGGGGTACGGCGCGCACACCAACGCCCGCCAGGGCTCGTTCGTGTTCGCCGACCGCTCCACCACCGACACCGTGCGCGCCGGCGTGAACCACTCCGCCAACTGGCGGGTGAGCGGCGGCTTCCGGATCTTCACCAGCAGCAACCTGACCACCGGCGTCACCATCCAGTCGGGCGCCAGCGTCAGCAACTGGGGGCAGTCCAACGCGGTGATCAGCACCAGCACGGGCGCATACCTGTCCACCTCCGGCGTGTGGACCAACACCTCCGACGTCAACCGCAAGCACCTCTTCCGCGCGGTTTCGGGCGAGGACGTGCTCTCGCGCATTCGCGAGCTCCCCATCACCAGCTGGAGCTACCGGGTGGACGACGCCTCGGTGCGCCACATCGGCCCCACGGCGCAGGACTTTCGCGCCGCATTCGGCCTGGGCAGCGACGACCGGGTGATCGGCACGGTCGACGCCGACGGCGTGGCGCTGGCCGCCATCCAGGCGCTGGAGCAGCGGACGGCCGAGCTGCGCGCGTCCGCCGAGGAGGTGAGCCGTCTGCGCGCCGAGGTGCAGGCGCTGCAGGCGCAGAACCAGGACGTGCTGGCGCGCCTGGAAGCGCTGGAGGCGCGGCAGCCGCGCTGACGCAGGCACCGCCGTGCCCTGCCCGCGCCACTGGTGCGGGCAGGAGACGGCGGTTACTTTCCGTGCGCAAGCCGCCAGGGGTACTTCGCTGGAAACAGCGGAGTTGAGACAGTCCCTTGGAACCTGATCCGGTTCAGACCGGCGTAGGGAGCGCGGCGTGTCGCATCGACGGAATCGTTCCCGCCGCGCCCCTTACCGGGCCGGAGGACCGCATTCCATCCAGGCGCCACCCCGGATCCCCGGCGTGGCGCCTTTTTCGTTCGATGCGCCAGTTGGAGATGCTCCTCTCGTCCACCGTGCCCGGATCGCCCTCTCCTGAAGCGGTCACGGAGAGTCGTTGTGTCGGCTTGCCCTCCCGTAAGTTTTGCCGGCTCCTTTACTCGATGTGTGATCGAAATTCTGGTGGCGCCACATGTTTACGCATATTGTGGTTCTCCGCCCGATGATCTGATGGCGGCACACTGCTGGTCGTGCGGGACTTGGGACAACCGGCTGGAACCTGTCTCGCGACGGCGGCTGAGGCGTCCGCTTCCCTGCCATACCGGCGACCCCCGTTAGTCACTCGCGAAGCGGTATGAGAATCACGCCGCGGTTCCGCCCTGCACCCCCGTGTCGTAGGAGACTTCCATGTCAACATCTATAACCGAAGAAGCCGGTCTCCAAGTTCACATCCACCATGCACGACAGGACGTTCGTCCGCTCCTTCAGCGGAACGAGATGAACGCAATCAGCAAGGCTGAGAGGGCGCGGGACCAGCTCTATGACATGCTCTTGGCCGCCTGCGAGGAAGAAGGCGTGGAAGCCGTCGTCGTGAAGTCGCCTCCCTATTCGGCAGAGGTAGCGGTGACGTTAGAGAGTTGGACCGGCATCGACGACGCACCGGCAGTCACCGAGCGCGCATGGCTCAAGATCATCGTACGGCCTACTGACTTTCATCGATTTGAGCACGAACTGGACGTGGAGGTTCACCGGGGTGACTGGACGCGCCGATACACGAGTGTCAAACTACTGACCCCAAAGCAGGTACAGCTACTCGTGACGTTCGTGCTCGGTCGTGTCCGCTCTCCCCGATTTTCTCTGGAACGGTTTCGGGAGCATCCCCTGCAGTTCTGGCGCGACCGTAATTCTATCACGCGTCTGCGCACGGATTGGGCACTTCTAGTCGCCATAATACTCATGATCGCGGGAACCATGATGATGATCGCTGCGTTCATCACCTATCAGGAATCTCGCGATTTCTATAGCTATGATCCGTACGGCCCGCAGCCCGGTAACGGTGTGGGGCTTGGCGTAGTAGGGCTAACCAGTCTCATGGCAGGCATTGCGCTCGTGATGCACCGCTTCCGGAAACCGTACTTCACACTGTCGTCGGGGCGTCCTTTGCAGGAGCCTCGTAACCTGCTGCGACTGGATTCATGGCAGGCCCTCATCTACGGGCTGGGGGTGCAGGCGGAGAGCCTGAAAACATCGATCCGTGCAGAGCTGGAACGGGGCCGCCCGCAGGGCTTCGGCCTTTCTGACGAGCACATCTGGTACTGGGGCGTAGACGGAAAGGAGGAGCGAGAGCAGATCGTCGTCACATTCCGCCGCGGCATTGCTTTCATCCACGTATACCGGTATGCTGACGATCTCTATGTGGCCTGGGATGCACATGTGAACGCAGGCACTTGGGTGGAGAAGTCAATGGCGGGAGGCGTGGAGCGAGAGACGGGCCGCCGCGTTCAAATCAACACGATCACCGGCGGCTGGCACGTGCCCAACCAGTACGATATCACCGATACCAACTGTCTCGTGGAGTGGACCCATGCCGCCGTGACCAAGGTGGTGAAGCGGTTCATTGCAGAGCACAAGATCGATCAGGAGATCGACTTCAAGATTCTTCGCGAAGAGCGGAAAGGAATCGAGGGG
>DASQBH010000883.1:0-4346 GCA_035635315.1 Longimicrobium sp. | reverse complement strand
TGGCACCCCGCCTGGACCGCGCCGGCACCGCCGCACGCATGACCGCGCTCTGTGCCGCGTGCGGCGGGCTGCCCCTGGTGCTGGTGACCTCCGACGCCCCCGAGAGCCTGCGCCACCTGATGCAGGTGCCGGTGGCCGAGGTGGTGTTCCTGAGCGAGAAGAAACGCCTGAGCGGCGCGCTGGACCGCGCCACGGCCCGCGCCCTCTTCAACCGCCTTGACGCATCCGTCCGGCGATGTCCCGGCCTTCCGCCACAGGTTCGCGCGGCACTCCTGTTCATGGCCGCGGGCGCGCCCCCCGACCATCCGGCGGCCATCGGCGAGCCCTTCGCATCCATCCACACCGTACAGGAGCTGGCGCGGCAGCGCGGCCTGTCGCCCGACTACCTGCGCCGGGCGTGCAAGGCCGCCGGCGTGGACCTGCGGCGCTTCATCCGCTGGTGCCTGGCCCTGCGCGCGCTGGAGCTCCGGCAGGTGGAGGGGCTGAGCTGGGAGCACACGGCCTGGCGGATGGGGTTCGCCTCCACCAGCGGCCTGTCGGAGCACCTGCAGCGCACCCTGGGGCTGCGTCCGCGCGGCCTGGGAGACACCGACCTGCACGCCCTGCTGGCCCGCTTCGAGTCCGTATGCATGGGCGGCTGCCGCACCGGCGCCGCGCCGGAGCCCCCCGGCGGACGGGCCGGATCACGCGGTCTTCTCCATGTGAAGAATAGTCTGGATCTATGAATACGAGGGGTGCCCGCCGCCGTTATGTTGCGTTCAGCCCCGAGGGATTTCCCCGGGGCAGCGGGACCGGATACGGAATCTCCCCCCGCACTCTCCTACTCCGTGGAGCACGACATGAATCGCATCCTCTCCCTGCAGGGCATGAGCCTCTCCTACACCGAGGCCGCCGAGAACAGCGGCGTCAGCGCCACCTGTGCCGGCAACAGCTGCATCAGCTACAACTGTGGCAGCGCGCCTGCGCCGAAGCCGCCCGCGACCAACTGACCCGGTCCGACCTCCGCCGGCGTGCGGGCGCTTCGGCGCCCGCACGCCGGCGGAGGGAAGCACCGGGAGCGAACCCCGCCGCATCCCCTGCGCCGGCGGCCCCGCGAGCCGGGCGAATCCACACCTGCCCGAGCCCACGCCGCCTTCCGGCGGCACTCCTCGCAGCCGCGCCCCGCAACGGGACGCACGCCGCACGGCAGGGCTCCATCTGGACGTCTTTGCCGAAAGCGGGCCCATGCGCGAGCTGAACTCCTTCGTCTACGTCGATCCCGAACACTTCGAAAGCCTGGGGCGGCTCCGCATTCGCCCCGACTACCTGGACCGGCTGCGCCTGCTCCTTCCCGAGAGCTGGCGCCTCTTCCGTCAGGACATCTGGCTGATGGCCGAGTGCCCCGACGTGGAGCTGCCCGTGCAGGGGTTCAAGATCCACGTGTCGGGCACGCTGGCCAACGCCGAGCAGGTGCTGGACCGGGTGGTGCCCGCGTGCGTGGCCGCGCGGGCCCAGTTCAAGGCCGTGGCCGACCCCATGCTGCTGAGCGTGGTGGGCTCCAAGAACTACGGCCGCGGCTCGTCCAGCAAGTTCCTCACGATCTATCCGTCGACCGCCGAGTCGTTCGTGCCGCTGATGCAGGCGCTGCACGAGGCCACGCGCGACCTGGAGAGCGCCTACATCCTCTCCGACCGGCGCTTCGAGGAAAGCCAGCTGGTGTTCTATCGCTACGGCGGGATTCGCCTGATGTACGAGCTGGACATCACCGGCAGCCGCGACCCGGTGATCCTGGCCCCCGACGGGTCGCGGGTCCCCGACCCGCGGGGCCCCGTCTTTCAGCTCCCCCCCTGGGTGACCGATCCCCTGGGCGAGCCGCGCGACGAGGCGCAGGACGGCCCCGTGGTGCTGAACGGGCGCTACGAGGTGCAGGAGGCGCTCTCGCACTCCAACGTGGGCGGCGTGTACCGCGCGCTGGACCGGCAGACCGGGAGGCGGGTGGTGCTCAAGGAAGCGCGCCCCCAGACGGCGCTGTGGCGCTCGGGCGACGGGTTCGTCGACGCCGTGGCGGTGCTGCGCCGCGAGCACGACCTGCTGCAGCGGCTGGCCCACCTCCCCTTCGTGCCGGCGGTGCTGGACCTGTTCCAGGAGTGGGAGCACACCTTTCTCGTGGAGGAGATGGTGGAGGGGGTTCCCCTCACCCGCTTTCGCGCCCGCGAGAACGTGATCCTGATCCCCTTCGACGGAAGCCGGTACCGGGCCCGCCGCTTCTGCCTGCGCTTTCACCCCATCGCCACGGGGCTGCTGGACGCCGTCCTCGCCCTTCACCACGAGGGCGTGATCTTCGGCGACCTTTCCCCCTCCAACGTGCTGGTGGACCCCGCCACCACGTCGGTGCGGCTGATCGATTTCGAAAGCGCGTACGTGCGGGACGGCTCGGAGAGCGGCGAGTTCTCCAGCGTGTGGGCCACCCCGGGCTTCAAGGCCCCCGGCCGCACCCGCCGCGGCACCCTGGCCCCCTCCGACGACTTCTACGCGCTGGGGATGCTGCTGTACAGCATGCTCCTTCCCATGCAGTCGCTGTTCGAGGTGGCGCCCGCGTCCAAGCTCCCCTTTCTGCGCCGCCTGTGCGACGCCGCGCGCCTTCCCCCGCAGGTGGAGGGGGTGATCACGGCCCTGCTGGACGACCGCCCCGGCGACGCCCGGGCCCTGCTGGCCGGCTGGGACCCGGCGGTGGTGCCCGCCGCCCCGCGGCGCACGGTGGCGCGCGGCGAGCGTACGGCGCTGGTCGCCTCGCTCCCCGCCCTTACGGCCGGGATGGCGCGCCACATGGTGGCCACGGCCGACCCCGCGCGGGCGGACCGCCTGTGGCCGGCCGACTACACCGTCTTCATGAGCAACCCGCTGAGCCTGGCCTACGGCGCGTGCGGCACCGCGCTGTTCCTGCTGGACGAGGCGGGCGGGCTGCCCCCGGAGCTGGAGGCGTGGATCCTGGAGCGCCCCCTGAGCACCACGCTGTACCCGCCGGGGCTGTACACCGGCCTGGCCGGGGTCGCCTGGACGCTGGAGGAGCTGGGGCACCCGGAGCGGGCGCGCGAGGTGTTCGCCATGGCGTGCGAGTCTCCCATGCGGCTGGCCGACCCCACGCTCTTTCAGGGCGCCGCCGGCTGGGGGATGACGGGGCTGATGCTGCACGAGCGGAGCGGCGACCGCGGGCCGCTGGAGGCGGCGCGCGAGGCCGGCGAGCACCTGCTGGCGTGCGCGGCGGAGAGCGACGAAGGCCTTTCGTGGACCAACGCGCTGGACGGCGAGGTGCGCCACGGCATGGCGTACGGCGCCAGCGGAATCGGGCTCTTTCTGCTGCGCCTGCACCAGGCCACGGGCGAGGGGCGCTGGGTGGAAGCCGCGCGGCGCGCCATGGACTTCGAGGTGGCGCACGCGCGCACCCCGCGCGGGCGGCTCAAGTGGGGGCGCAACCCCGGCTCGCGGCTGGTGGAGCCCTACTGGCTGCACGGCGGCGCCGGGATCGGGGCCGCGCTGGTGCGCTTTCACCAGGTGCTGGGCGACCCCGGGTACCTGGCGCTGGCCGAGCGGGCGGCAGACACGGCCTTTACCCGCTACACGGTGGCGCCCGGGGTGCTGGAGGGGCTCAGCGGGATCGGCGAGCTGCTGCTTGACCTGCACGCCGCCACCGGCGAGCCGCGCCACCGCCGTCGCGCGGCCGACATCGCCGCCAGCGTGCTGGGCTACGCGGTGGAGAAGCCCACCGGCATCGCCTTTCCCGGCCGGCACCTGCTGCGGCTGAGCGCCGACTACGGCCACGGCGCCGCGGGGATCGGGCTCTTTCTGCGCCGCCTGGCGCGCCCCGGCCCGCGCCGCTTTCACGACCTGACCACCCACACGGAGGTCCCGTGCCGCAGCGCAGTCTGAGCTACCGCGCCACGCTGCGGCGGTGCGCCCGCAGCATCGCCCCCCACCGCCGCCTGTTCGCGGGGGTGGTGGGGGCCACCGCCGTGGGCTCGCTCCTTTCCGCCGTGGGCGACCCGCTCTTTCAAAAGGCGCTCATCGACAGCCTGGCCCGGCGCGACCTGAAGGGGTTCGCCCTCGTCGGCGGGCTGGCGCTGGCGCTGTACACCGTGCTGCGCCTGTCCAACTACGTGGCCGGCGTGCTGGCCCAGCGCCTCAAGAACGGCGTCTGCGAGGACATGACGCTGCGCATGTTCGACGGCTTCTTCCGCATCCCCTTCAGCCACGTCTCGCGAAACGAGCGTGGCTACTTCGTTTCGCGCATCTACGACGAGCCGGCGGCGGCCACCTCGCTGGTGGACTTCGGGGTGCAGCTGCTGGCCGCGGTGGTGGTGTTCGCGGGG
>DASQBH010000882.1:0-2080 GCA_035635315.1 Longimicrobium sp. | reverse complement strand
GGGTGAGGTCGAACTTGCTGGTCTCGCTCTCCGGGTCCAGCTGCAGCGGCTCCATCCCCGCCGGCAGCGCCGCGGCGCCGGTGCCGGCGTCCAGGGTGAACATCACCTGGAACAGGGGCGAGTGCCCCGGCGCGCGCTCCGGCGGCAGCTGCGCCACCAGCTTTTCGAACGGCACCTCCTGGTGCTGAAAGGCGCCCAGCACGGTGGCGCGCGTGCGCCGCAGCACCTCGCGGAAGGGCGGGTCGCCGGAGAGGTCCGTCCGCAGCACCAGCGTGTTGACGAAGAAGCCGATCAGCCCCTCCACCTCCTGGTGGTCGCGCCCCGCCACCGGGGTGCCCACCACCACGTCGCCGGTGCCGGCGTACTTCGCCAGCAGCACCTGGAAGGCGGCCAGCAGCACCATGTACAGCGTGGCCCCCTCGCGCCGGCCCAGCGCCGCCAGCCGCTCGCGCAGCTCCGGGGGGAGCCGCACCCCGTGCTTGGCGCCGCGGTGCGTCCGCACCGCCGGGCGGGGATGGTCGGCCGGCAGCTCCAGCAGCGCGGGCGCGTCCGCCAGCCGCTCCGTCCACCAGGCCAGCTGCGGCGCCAGCGCCCCGCCGGCCAGCCGCTCGCGCTGCCACGCCGCGAACTCGGCGTACTGCACCGGCGGCTCCGCCAGCGGCGAGGGGCGCCCCTCGCGGAACGCCGCGTAGAGCGCCGCCAGCTCGCCGAAGAACACGTCCCGGCTCCACGCGTCGCCCACCACGTGGTGCATGCTCACCAGCAGCACGTGCTCCTCGGCCGCGGTGCGCAGCAGCCGGGCGCGAAAGAGCGGGCCGGCCGCCAGGTCGAACGGCTCCCGGGCGTCGCGGGCCGACGCCTGCCGCACCTCCACCTCGCCCGCGCCGGGCAGGTCCTCCACCGGCAGCGTGAAGCCTTCGAAGGGCGCGATCACCTGCATGGGGGCGCCGTCCACCTCGGCGAAGGTGGTGCGCAGCGTCTCGTGCCGCCGCACCACCTCGCCCAGCGCGCGCTCCAGCGCCCGCGCGTCCAGCGCGCCGGAGAACCGCAGCGCCCAGCGCAGGTTGTAGATCTCGCCCGCGCCCTGCACGCGGTCCAGGAACCACAGCCGCTCCTGGGCGAACGACGCCGGCACCGTGCGCGCCTGGCTCACCCGCTCCACCAGCACCCGGCGCAGCAGCTCGCGCTTCTCGGCGCGCGACAGGCCGCCCGACGACTCCACCGGGGCGCTCATTCCGGCACCGGGGTCCCGGGGGCGGCCGCCAGCAGGCGGTCCATCTCCTCGTCCGACAGGTCGTCCAGCTCCGCCAGCAGGCGGGGCGCGCTGCGGGCGGCGCCGGCCATCCCCACGCCGCCCGCCGGCCGCGTGGACGGGCAGTCCACCAGGAAGCGGGCGAGCCCGTCGATGGTGGGGTTCTCGAACAGGGCCACCACGCCGATGTCGGTGTCCAGCGCCCCGCGGATGCGCGAGACCACCTTGGCGGCCAGCAGCGAGTGCCCGCCCAGGGCGAAGAAGTCGTCGCGCACGCCCACGCGCTCCAGCGCCAGGACGTCGGCCCAGATCCCGGCCAGCACCTCTTCCACCGGGGTGCGCGGCGCCTGGTAGCGCCCTGCGTCCACGGCGGGCTCCGGCGCCGGGAGGGCGCGGCGGTCCACCTTGCCGCCGGGGGTCCGGGGCAGCCGGTCCAGGGGGACGAGGGCGGCCGGGACCATGTAGTCGGGAAGGATGCGCCGCAGCTCGCCGCGCAGCGCCTCCACGTCCGCATCACCGACGACGTACGCCACCAGCCGCGCCTCCCCCGGGGCGTCCTCGCGCGCCACCACCACGCAGTCGCGCACCCCCGCCCGCCGCAGCGCGGCCTCGATCTCTCCCGGCTCGATGCGGAAGCCCCGCACCTTCACCTGGTCATCCAGCCGGCCGGCGTACTCCAGCTCTCCGTCCGCCCGCCAGCGCACCCGGTCGCCGGTGCGGTACATCCGCGCGCCGGCGGGGCCCGCGAACGGGTGCGGGATGAACGTCTGCGCCGTGAGCCCCGGCCGGTTCAGGTAGCCGCGCGTCACGCCCGCGCCGGTGATGAAC
>DASQBH010000881.1:0-3788 GCA_035635315.1 Longimicrobium sp. | reverse complement strand
GACGCGCCTGCTATCCTCCGGTCCAGGCAACGTTTATCCTGACGTGGGCCTTCGCGGGCATAGCTCAGTTGGTAGAGCGCAACCTTGCCAAGGTTGAGGTCGCCGGTTCGAGCCCGGTTGCCCGCTCTGGGGCCGCAGCCGCGACTGCGGGGTACAAGCCAAGCGCGGAAAACAAGGGGCCGTAGCTCAGTCGGTTAGAGTGCCGGACTGTCACTCCGGAGGTCGCGGGTTCGAGTCCCGTCGGCCCCGCTTGCGAGAGATATCGCAGCAGATTGGTTGAAAACACGGGTGGTGAGGCCGCGGCAACGCGGCGTCGTCTGGGGCCGTAGCTCAGTTGGGAGAGCGCTTGAATGGCATTCAAGAGGTCAGGGGTTCGATTCCCCTCGGCTCCACTGTTGGTGGGGTACCAGAGCGGCCAAATGGAGCAGACTGTAAATCTGCCGGCGTAATGCCTACGTAGGTTCGAATCCTACCCCCACCACTCGCAAAAGGGGCGGTTAGCTCAGTTGGTTAGAGCGCCACGTTGACATCGTGGAGGTCACAAGTTCGAGTCTTGTACCGCCCACTCGGAAGCAGGTACTGGGGCCGTAGCTCAGATGGGAGAGCGCTGCAATCGCACTGCAGAGGTCAGGGGTTCGATTCCCCTCGGCTCCACTCAACACAGCCGTGACGCCACCGTAGCTCAGGGGTAGAGCACTCGATTCGTAATCGAGCGGTCGTCGGTTCAAATCCGACCGGTGGCTCTGGTCAAACGGCGGCGGTCGCGTTAGATTTGCCGGTCCGGAGCGCGGGAGTAGCTCAGTTGGCAGAGCATCAGCTTCCCAAGCTGAGGGTCGCGGGTTCGAACCCCGTCTCCCGCTCTAGGTTCTTTGAAAATTCGGGTTGGTGCCCCCTGGTGTAATTGGCAACACGCCTGACTCTGACTCAGGAAAGTCCAGGTTCGATCCCTGGGGGGGCAATGGGAGGGGCGTGCGCGGTGGGCTGCCGCGCACGAACCGGTTTGGAGAGGTGGGTGAGTGGCTAAAACCAACGGTTTGCTAAACCGTCCTGCCCAAAAGGCAGACGCGGGTTCGAATCCCGCCCTCTCCGCTCCGTCTTGGACCGGTGTCCGAGCGGCTTAAGGAGCACGATTGGAAATCGTGTGGGGTTAACAGCCCTCGTGGGTTCGAATCCCACCCGGTCCGCTCCATGTTGGGTAGTACCTCGGGACGTGGCTCAGCCCGGTAGAGCACTCGCTTCGGGAGCGAGGGGTCGCCGGTTCAAATCCGGCCGTCCCGACCTGTGTGTCGGAAAGATCGTTGGAGGCGTAGTCTAACTGGTAAGGCACCGCACTCGAAATGCGGCGGGCGCAAGCCTTTGGGGGTTCGAGTCCCTCCGCCTCCGTTTGCGTTGTTCGATGATGAAAAAGCCCCGGCTCCTCTCGCGAGGAGCCGGGGCTTTTTTCGTTGTGGGTTGCACGGGCTGAGCCTCTCCTCATGCAACCCGGCCGCGCGGCGGTGAACCCGTTCCCGCCGCCGCGATGGCTGCCGCCGCCCCGTGCTCCGGGTGGGCTCAGGATCCTGTCGGGTTGCCTGCGGTGTGCGTAGACGGATTCGCGCATGTGGCTGACAACGCCTCCGCGTGGCCCAGCGCCTCGCCACTCGGCCCGAAGGTCCGCGAAGTGCCGTCTACCATCTTGTATGCCGACACGCTGATCCGCAGCGTGTTCGCGGCGTGCGAAACGAGGATGTAGTCACCATCGGTCGGGCGCCCCACGCCCGGGATGACCGCCGCCGCGCGCTGGCCCGTGTTGGTGCCGCGGAAGCGGTCGAACTTGATGTAGCCGTCCGCGACTCCGCCCTGAATGGGGTTGTAGCCGAGCCCGGCCATGGTGCGGAGCGCGCAATCAAGGGCGCCAGGCTGCGCGGGGGAGGAGTACACACGCGCCGCGTTCGAAGCGCAGCCCGTGAGCATGACGGCGGCGAGTACCGGGACGAATTTACGCATTTTGGTGTCGCTTCCATGGAAATTTGGCGATCCGGTGCGGCGTCGCGCCTGCACGGGACGGTCCCCGATGCAAGAACGGGCGCTGACGCGTGATCCTGGCCGGCCGCCATCGTACGCGCCCGGGTT
The DNA here is from genome assembly GCA_035635315.1 of Longimicrobium sp. Lineage (GTDB taxonomy): Bacteria > Gemmatimonadota > Gemmatimonadetes > Longimicrobiales > Longimicrobiaceae > Longimicrobium. The sequence goes on along the minus strand of DASQBH010000881.1, from coordinate 1,676 downwards.
CCGGCCACCTCGTCAGGTGCCGCGGCGTTCCGGCACGCGTGGCCGCTGGCGACAGGCTTGCGCCGCGCGCGCGCCCGCCTGACCTTGAGCGTCAGGCGCATCCCGGATCGTCCGCTCACCCGCCGATCATCCCGCCCATGACCACCACCCACTACCGTACCTGCACGCTGTGCGAGGCGATGTGCGGCCTCGTGCTGGAGACGGAGGGAGGCCGCGTGGTCTCCGTGCGGGGGGACGCGGAAGACCCGTTCAGCCGCGGGCACATCTGCCCCAAGGGCGTGGCGCTGGGCGACGTGCACGCCGATCCCGAGCGCCTGCGCCAGCCGATGCGGCGCACGGCCGGCGGGTGGCAGGCGGTGTCGTGGGACGAGGCGCTGGACGAGGCGGCGGAACGGCTGCGCGCGGTGCAGCGCGCGCACGGGCGCGACTCCGTGGCGGTGTACCAGGGCAATCCCACGGTGCACAACTACGGCAGCCTTCTCTACGCCCCCGGCTTTATCCGCGCGCTGGGGACGCGGAACCGCTTCTCGGCCACGTCGGTGGACCAGCTGCCGCACCACCTGGCGGCGTACACCATGTTCGGCCACCAGCTGCTGATCCCCATCCCCGACCTGGACCGGACGGACTTCTTTCTGGTGCTGGGCGCCAACCCGGCCGTCAGCAACGGCAGCCTGATGTCGGCGCCGGACGCGGCGGGGCGCATCAAGGCCATCCGCCGGCGCGGCGGCACCGTCGTCGTCATCGACCCCCGGCGCACGGAGACGGCGGCGCTGGCGGACCGGCATCACTTTATCCGCCCCGGTACCGACGCGCTGCTGCTGCTCGCCCTGCTCCACGTCATCTTCGCGGAAGGGCTGGAGAAGCCGGGGCGGCTGGCGGAGCTCACCGAGGGGCTGGACGCGGCGCGCGCCGCCGTGGCCGGGTATCCGCCGGAGCGCGTGGCGGCGGTGACGGGGATCGCGGCGGAGGAGATCCGCGCGCTGGCGCGTGCCTTTGCGGCGGCGCCCAGCGCGGTGTGCTACGGGCGATGCGGGGTGAGCACGCAGGAGTTCGGCGGGCTGGCACACTGGCTCATCAACCTGCTCAACCTGGTCACGGGCAACCTGGACCGCCCGGGCGGGGCGATGTTCACGCAGCCGGCGGTGGACGTGCTCAAGCGGACGCGGCGCGGGAGCCATGGGCGCTTCAAGAGCCGGGTGCGCGGGCTGCCGGAGTTCGGCGGGGAGCTGCCGGTGGCCACGCTGGCGGAGGAGATCCTTACGCCCGGCCCCGGGCAGGTGCGCGCGCTGGTGACGTCCGCCGGCAACCCGGTGCTTTCCACGCCCAACGGCGCGCAGCTGGACCGCGCCCTGGCCGGGCTGGAGTTCATGGTCTCCGTCGACTTCTACCTGAACGAGACCACGCGCCACGCGCACCTCATCCTGCCGCCCACCAGTCCGCTGGAGCACGACCACTACGACCTGGTGTTCTACCTGCTCTCGGTGCGCAACGTGGCCAGGTTCTCACCCGCCGTGTTCGATGCGGCGCCGGGCGCGCTGCACGACTGGGAGATCTTCCTCGGCCTGCAGCAGCGGCTGGAGCGCGGGGCGAAGGCGCGGCTGAAACACGCGGCGCTCGGACGGATCAAGCCGCACGGGATGCTGGACCTGGGGCTGCGGGCCGGCCCGTACGGCGCC
>DASQBH010000880.1:0-2027 GCA_035635315.1 Longimicrobium sp. | reverse complement strand
GGGAGCCGAAGCTCCCCGGGGCAGTAATGCTCACCAGTGCTGCCGGTGAGGGGGTGTAACTGAACGAAGTATACAATCCCCTCCCGCCCGCGTCAAGGCCCCTGATCACGCCGCGTGCAGCCGCGGCCCCAGCTACCCATCCGGCCCCGTCGTTGCTTCTTCCTCTCCCCAGGACCAGGGGTGACGCACGAGCGTGGAGGGTGGATGACAACGGCGGCGGACGAGGCGGGGTGGATGCACCGCGAGGAGCGGGTGAACGGCGTGCGGCTGCACTGGGTAGAGGCGGGGGAGGGGCCGTCCGTGGTGCTGCTGCACGGATTCCCCGAGTTCTGGTGGGGGTGGCGCCGGCAGATCCAGCCGCTGGCGGATGCGGGCCTTCGCGTGATCGCGCCGGACCTGCGCGGCTACAACCTCTCCGAGAAGCCGCGCGGCGTGTCGTCGTACCGCATCCAGACGCTGGTGGCGGATGTGGAGGCGCTCATCCGCCACACCGGCGCGGAGCGGGCGCACGTGGTGGGGCACGACTGGGGCGGCATCATCGCGTGGTGGCTGGCGATGACGGCGCCGCACCGCCTGGACCGGCTGGCGATCCTCAACGCGCCGCACCCCAGGGCGTTCCGGCGGGAGATCCGAACGCCCGACCAGATGCGCCGCTCGTGGTACGCCGTGGCCTTTCAGCTGCCGGTGCTGCCGGAGATGGCGATCCGCGCCCGGGACTTCGCGCTGCTGGAGGCCGTCTTCCGCGCGGAGTCCGTGCGCCCGGGCGCCTTTACGGACGATGACATCCGCCGCTACAAGCAGGCCGCCGCGCGGCCGGGTGCGCTGACGGCGATGATCAACTACTACCGCGCCGCCGCGCGCCGCCCCGGCCCGCCCACGCGTCGCATCGACCATCCCACGCTGCTCATCTGGGGCGAGCGCGACCAGGCGCTGCGTGTGCAGCTTACGTGCGGGCTGGAGGAGTGGGTGCCCCACATCCGCATCGAGTGCCTGCCGGAGGCCAGCCACTGGGTGGCCGCGGAGCTCCCGGAGAAGGTGAGCGCGCTGCTCTCCGGCTTTCTCACGGCTCCGTGAGCGCCTAGCTTGGCGTTCATGCGTCCCGACTTCCCGATCCGCCGCCGCGGATGAAGCGCGAGCTGGCCCGCAAGGCGATCCACGTCTCGTCGACCGCCGTGCCGCTGCTGGTGTGGCTGCTGCCGCGCCCCGTCGCCATCGCGCTGCTGGTGCCGGTGGCGGTGCTGGCGCTGGCCATCGACGTGGCGCGGCACCGCATCCGCCCGTTCCGCTACCACTTTCTGCGCCACACGCGGACGATGCTGCGCCACCACGAGCGCCACGGCCTGGCGGGTGCCACGTGGATGGCGCTCGCCTACGCGGCGGCGGCCGTGCTCTTTCCCAAGCCGGTCGCGGTGGCGGCGATGCTGTTCAACGGGCTGGGCGACGCGGCCGCGGCGCTGGTGGGCAAGCGGTGGGGGCGGCGCCGGACGACGTGGGGCAAGAGCTGGGAGGGGTTCGCCGCCGGGCTGGCGGTGGACCTGGCGATCGGGGTGGCCGCGTGGATGCTCGCGCCGGACGCGGTCTCGCTGGGTGCGGGGGTGCTGGGCGCCCTGGTGGCGGCGACGGTGGAGTTCGCGCCGCTGCCGCTGGACGACAACGTGCGCGTGACGCTCGCGGGCGGGGCGGGGATTATGCTCGGATTAAGCCTGATTTAGCCCTCAAACAATTCGCGGGGGCTCCGCCGTCTCACGGGCGGCACACGAAAGGCGCCGGCACCCCGCCGGCCCGTGCCGAGCGTACATCCCACCTTTCCGGAGCCCGATCCACACCATGTCGATCCTTTCCCCTGTGGCCCGCTGGGGCCGCATGCTTCCGTTCGTCGTGCTGGCGGCCTGCAACACCGCCCCGACGGAATCTTCCCGTGCGGCGGATGCCGCGCCGCTGGCCACCGCCGCGGCCGCGGACCCGGCCGGCATCCGCCAAGTCATCGAGCAGAAGAACGCGCAGTTGATCGAGGCGTTCATTGCCGG
>DASQBH010000879.1:0-3318 GCA_035635315.1 Longimicrobium sp. | reverse complement strand
GGGCCTTCCACAGCGCCTCCAGCCGGGTGAGCAGCTCACGCGCGCCCGCGATCCGCTCCGGGTTGCCGCGGACGATCCGCTCGCGGCCCTGCGCCTGCTTGGTCACCAGCCCGGCTTCTTCCAGGACGGCGACGTGTTTCTGCACCGCCGCGAAGGACATCTCGTACCGGGCCGCGAGCGCGGAGATCGACGCCTGCTCGCCGGCCAGCACACGCGCGACGATGTCCCGCCGCGTCGCGTCGGCGAGGGCGTGGAAGACGCGGTCGATCTCCGCATCGCTGAGCGGGTGACGTGCAACCATGTGGTTGTATGTAAGCCGCGGATGCGTGGAGCGCAAGCGTCTCGTGGTGATACGCCGACGTGCTCGACGAGCCGGCCACCCGCCTGCACGGGCCGATCTGGAGCAGTTGCCCGGGCTGCCGGGCCGGCGGTGGATTTCCGCGAGTCGGCCGGGGTAATCGAGCACCACCCGGCGGTGATGGCGCACGCCGGCAAGATCATCCACCCGGCGCCGGGCGCCCTCCCCGGTCAGGCAGCGGGGCCGGGCGCGTCAGGCGGGGGGCTGGCGGTTTTTCTTCGCCACCGCATTGATGGTGGCCTGGTACTCCGCGGCCGGCACGCTTCGCAGGTAAGGCCATCCAAGGATCCAGGCCGCCAGCCGGTCGTAGTACCACTCGATCGGATGGAACGGGGAGAACCGGGCGTCCAGCGCCTCGAGGATGGGATCCTTCCACCAGCCGCTGGCCTCGAAGAACCGTGGATCGACGCGCGCCATGAACTCCTCCAGATCGGCGAAGATGGCGTCGAAACCATCGAACCCGAGCCGCCTGAGCCCTTCGCGGATGTCCGCGTTCAGCACCTCGTCCCAGCCGGTGCTGTCGATGAAGGTGTGGAGCCCGTCGTGCTCGAACGTGCTGATGAAGTCGTAGACCGCCGCGGCGAGCACCGACTCCCGCGGTATGGCGCTCCGGGGATAGTGTCCGTCACTGAGCATGCGGTCCACGAACTCCGAAACGCTTTCGGCCAGGGACTGGGGGTAGGTCTCGTGCCCGTCGATATCCTCGGTCCGTACGACGACCTCGTTCAGCGGCACGTTGACCCGGGTATCCGGATCTTCCCTCAAGTACATGTTCCTCCCAGGTTGTTCGGCCCTCGTCGGCCGGTCTGCCAGCGCCTTGACGTCTGGCCGCGGCGCCGCCGGCGTTCAGCGTACTTCGCGCGCCCGCAACCTGCAACCAGCCTGGCCGCCGCTGGCCCGATCACCGGAGCGATGCGCCGACGGACGGTACCGATGTCGATCTCGCCCCCGCTCGTTCGACGCATGGGTGAGCCACTACTGAACGTTTACCTGGAGACGACGATGAAGATCACCGTGGAAACCAACGTCAAGGCCGCGCCGGGCAAGGTGTGGGATGCCTGGAACACCCCGGGAGACATCACGCAGTGGAATTCCGCGCACCCGGACTGGCACACCCCCCGCAGCACGGTCGATCTGCGTGAAGGCGGGACGTTCGTGTCGCGGATGGAGGCGAAGGACGGCAGCATGGGCTTCGACTTCGGAGGCACCTACACCCGCGTGGTGCCAGGGCAGGTCATCGAGTACCGGATGAGCGACGGCCGCGAGGTCACGGTCGAGTTCGTCGAAGGCGCTGACGGCGTTCTGGTCAGGGAGACCTTCGACGCGGAGACCGAGAACCCGGCCGAGATGCAGCGCCAGGGATGGCAGGCGATCCTGGACAACTTCGCCCGCTACGTGGAGGCAAAGGGCTGATCCCGGAGCGGCGGCGGGAAGACCGCCGGCATCGCGCCTCCGGCCGGCGTGCTTGACTCCGGTGCCCTCGCGGCCCAAGAATCGGCTACGGGGGATGCGCCGCCGAGCTCGCCGGCTTCCGCATCTCCGGCCCTCGTGTCCACACCGTCCGCCGCGGACGGTGGGGCCCTTACGGTCCACGCTCCGCGGAAGAGGGGCAGGGTGACGGCTGACCTGGAGAGCTGCATCCGCGAATTCGGCCTGGACGAGCACCGCGGGTACCTGCTGGACGTGGCGCGGCCATCCATCGCCATCCTCACCACTCAAGACCCGGTCCCCCCCGGCTGCAGCAAGTTCGGCGGCTCACCGGACCTTCCGGCAGGCTTCGAGTGGCCCCATCACGCGCTGGGCCCCTATCGGTTCATCGGCCAGATCAACCTTTCCGACATCCCGAGCGGGCCGCATGGGCTGCCGGATCGTGGCCTGCTGTCCTTCTTCTACGCCCACGACGAGCACGGGGAGTCGTTCTGGGGAGATCCCGATTACGTGCGGGCCTACCGGTTCCCCGACGCCGGGGCCCTCGGCACGGTGGAGCCGCCGGCGGCGGTCCGCCTGGGCTCGACGGCCGTCCTCGCGTTCCAGCTGGGAGCGGACGTTCCACCCTGGCCGTGGGACGATGTGCCCCTGGCTGTGTGGCCGATCGACGCGTCTCTGCACGAGGCCTACGATGAGTTCCGGTCCCGGCTCCATCCGACCCGCCGATACCTGCTGGGCTATCCGTACAACACCACGCTGGCCTACGACCCGACGCCCGGCCCGGAGTGGCGGTCGCTGCTGACACTGAGCTCGGACGACGCGCTGGAGTGGTACTGGCATGACGGCGACTGGCTGGTGACGTTCATCGAAGCGCACCGGCTGCGTGCCGGAGACTTCTCGCAGATCAACGCCGACGCCGGCTGAGGCTGACGCCAGACAAGTCGCCGCAGCAGAACGGGTCGCTCTTCGCGGCAACGGCGGTCGGATCGTGTTCGAAGACACCCCGGCGGCCTTGTGGCGGCGCGGCCCACGCTGCACCGGCCAGCACCTGTCGGCTTACGTCGCAAGTCTGGAGGGACGATGACGGAGCAAGCCGTGACACCCCACCCCGCCCACCGGTGGTATGCGCGCCCGGTCTTCTTCGTCGCGGACGTGGAGCGCGCGATCCGCTTCTACGTCGACCTGCTCGGCTTCGAAAAGAGCTGGCACACGGGCGACGGCACCGGCACGGTCTGCCAGGTGAACCGGGGCGAATGCGAGATCATCCTCTGCGAAGACGACACGCACGCGGACAGGGCCAGGCTGTTCATCGAGCTGACCGCCGCCGGGCTCGCGGACCTTCGCCGGGAGCTGGGTGAGCGGTCCGTTCCCGTCACGGAAACCTGGTGGGGCTACGACTCCCTTCAGGTCTTCGATCCGGACGGCAACGAGCTGCTTTTTCCTGAACCCGATTGAGCAGTCACACCGCCTGGTGCGGCGCTGGCCCGGCGCCCCGATGATGTTCGTTGCGATTCTGATCCGGGTAACGTGGC
>DASQBH010000878.1:0-3452 GCA_035635315.1 Longimicrobium sp. | reverse complement strand
GCCCCTCGCGCGACGCCATCACCAGCGCGGCCCCGGCAAGAAGGGCGGAAAACACCTCCCAGACGGCCGCATCGAACGAGAACGAGGCGAACTGCAGCACGCGGCTGGTGCCGTCGATGCCGAAGCGGCGGGCCTGCGCGTACGCCAGGTTGGGGACGCCCCGGTGCGGCACCATCACCCCCTTGGGCGTCCCCGTGCTCCCGGAGGTGTAGATCACGTACGCCACGTGGTCGGGCGAGACGTCAACGGCCGGTGCCTGCGCGCTCTCGGCCTCGATGCGCTCGCGGTCGGCGTCCAGGCAGACGACCTGAGCGGCGTGGGGCGGAAGCCCCTCCGGCAGCGGCAGGCGGGTGAGCAGGAGCGGGGCGCCGGAGTCGGCGAGCATGAAGGCCAGCCGCTCGGCCGGGTAGGCGGGGTCCAGCGGCACGTAGGCGCCGCCGGCCTTGAGCACGGCCAGGATGGCGACGACCAGCTCCGGGCCCCGCTCCAGGCAGATGCCCACGCGGGTTTCCGGGCGGACCCCGCGGCGGCGCAGGTGGTGCGCCAGCCGGTTGGCGGCGTGGTTCAGCTCGCGGTAAGTGAGCGCCGCGCCGGCGAAGGTGACCGCGGTCGCCTCCGGCGTGCGCTCCGCCTGTTCCTCGAAGAGCCGGTGGATGGGGGAACCCGCGGGATACTCCGCGTCCGTGCGGTTCCACTCCTCCACCACCACGCGGCGCTCCGCCTCCGGCAGCACGTCGATGCTCCCGATCGCCCGCCCGGGCGTGGCCTCCAGCGCCTCGACCAGCCGCTCCAGCGCGGTTTGCATCATCCGGCACACCTGCTCCGCCTCCGCCGGGGCCGCCACCTGCGCCGTCAGCCAGAACTCCTCCCCCAGGTCGTCTATCGAAAGCCCCACGGGGTAGTTCGTCCGCTCCTGCATGCGAATTCCCCGCACGCCTTCACCCGCCTGCTCCGCCTGCTCCGCCTGCCCCGCCTCCTGCGATCCCCCCCTCCCGCCGCCGTAGCGGTAGTTAAGCAGAGACGTGAACAGCGGCGCGGGTGCCGCCACCCCGCTGGAGCGCTGCGCCAGTGCCAGGGAGGCGTGCTCGTGCCGCAGCAGGTCCGCCAGCAGGGCGTGCGTGCGCCGCACCGCCGCCTCGACCGCTTCCTCTCCCACCCCGATCCGCACCGGCAGCGTGTTGATCAAGGGTCCCATCACCCGGTCCGCGCCCTCTCCGCCCTGCATGCGGCCGAAGAGCAGCGTCCCGAAGACCACGTCCGTTCGGCCGCTCAGCCGCGCCAGCACCTGCGCCCACGCCAGGTGGCACAGGCTCGCCGCGCTCACCCCCAGCGCCCGCGCCCGGCGGCGCAGCCGTGCGGCGACGTCGCCCGCAACTCGAAGCTGCGCCTCCCCGATCCCGTGTCCCTCGCCCCACACGTCCAGCAGCCCGTACGGCGCCGTCGGCTCTTCCACGTCGGCCAACATGCCGCTGAAGAAGCGCTCGTGCTCCTCCCGGCTCACCCCCAGCCGCGCCTGCGCCACGTAGTTGCGGAACGGCAGCGGCGCAGGCAGCTCCGACTCCCGGCCCAGCAGGTGCGCCGCGATCTCCTCCTGCTGCACCTCCAGCGACTCGTGGTCGCTCGTCAGGTGATGCATGAGGGTCAGCAGCAGCCACCGGCCACGCGCGCGGTCCTCGGCGATGTACGCCCGCCGCAGCGGCGCCCGGTCCATGTCCATCCGGTAGTGCCGGGGGTCATAGCGCCGCCACAACTGCTGCTCGGGCGCATCCTCTGCCCCCGCATCCAGCTCCACCTCCTCCACCGGCAGCGGCGCATGGCGCCAGACGACCTGCACCGGCTCGCGCAGCTCCTCCCAGGCCACTGCCGTGCGCAGGATGTCGTGCCGGTCGATCACCGCCTGCAGTGCCGCCAGGTACTGATCCAGCCGCGCGCGGGTGTCGAACTCGGCCACCATCGGCGTCAGGTAGGGGTCCCCCTCCTCCGACAGCAGGTAATGGAAGAGGAAACCCTCCTGCAGCGGGGCCAGCGGGTAGATGTCCTGCACGTTCCCGGCTCCGCCCGGCACCTCCGCCACGATCCCGTCGATCTCCGGCTGGCTCAGCTCCACCAGCGGCAGCATCTCCGGCGTGATGGACCCGCACCCCTCCGGGATCCCGTTCGCGGGGATCTCGATCTCCGAAGACACTCCGCCCACGGCCAGTGCCAGGTCGGCCAGCACCGGCGTGGTGAACAGGGCCCGCACGTCCGTGTACAGCCCCGCGCGCCGCATCCGCTCGATCAGCTTGATCGCCAGGAGCGAGTGCCCGCCCAGCTTGAAGAAGTGGTCCCGCCGCCCCACCCGCTCCAGGCCCAGCATCTCTGCCCACATCCCGGCCAGCGCCGCCTCCACCTCTCCCAGCGGTGCCTCGTAGCTCCCCCGCGCGTACGCATCCCCCTCCGGCGCCGGCAGCGCCTTGCGGTCCAGCTTGCCGTTCGGCGTCAGCGGCAGCGCCTCCAGCACCATGAACGCGGACGGGACCATGTACTCCGGGAGGCTCCGCCGCAGGTGCTCCCGCAGCTCATCCGCCTCCACGCTACCCACTACGTACGCCACCAGCCGCGTCTCGCCCGGCGCGTCCTCCCGCACGATCACCCGCGCCTCCCGCACCTCCGCGTGCGCCGACAGCACCGCCTCGATCTCCCCCGGCTCGATACGGAAACCGCGGACCTTCACCTGCTCGTCCAGGCGGCCCAGGTACTCCAGGATCCCTTCCGGGCGCCACCGCACCCGGTCGCCCGTCCGATAGAGCCGCGCCCCGGTCTCGCCGCCGAAGGGATCGGGAACGAACTTCCCGGCGGTCAGCCCCGGCCGGCCCAGGTAGCCGCGGACCACGCCCACGCCCCCCACGTACAGCTCGCCGGGGACGCCGACCGGCGCCGGACGGCCGGCCGCGTCCAGCACGTACACCCGCACGTTCTCCAGCGCCCGGCCGATCGCCGGGGCCCGCCCATCCGCCTCGCAGCGGGCGGCGGTCGCGCAGACCGTGACCTCCGTGGGCCCGTAGGCGTTCACGAAGGCGCGCCCGGCGCTCCACCGCTCCACCGTGGCGGCGTCCACCGCCTCCCCCGCGCTCACCACCGTGCGCAGCTCCGGCAGGTCGTCCGGCGGGAGCACGGCCAGCACCGACGGCGGCAGGGTGGCCACGGTGACCCGTCCGCGCCGCAGCGTCTCCAGCAGCCCCTCGCCCGGAAGGAGCGCCTCGCGCGACGCCAGCACCAGCGTGGCCCCGGCCAGCAGTGCGTCGAACACCTCCGCCACCGCCGCGTCGAAGGAAACCGAGGCGAACTGCAGCACGCGGCTGGCGCCGTCGATGCCGAAGCGGCGGGCCTGCGCGTACGCCAGGTTGGGGACGCCCCGGTGCGGCACCATCACCCCCTTGGGCGTCCCCGTGCTCCCGGAGGTGTGGATCACG
>DASQBH010000877.1:0-2490 GCA_035635315.1 Longimicrobium sp. | reverse complement strand
AGGTGTCGCAGACGGGCCCCGGCCTTTCGGGCGGCGGCGTGAACAACCGGTTCAACAACATCCAGATCGACGGCGCCAGCGAGAACGACCTGTTCGGCCTGGGCACCAGCGGCCAGCCGGGCGGCCAGGCGAGCGGCAAGTCCATCTCGGTGGAGTCGGTGAAGGAGTACCAGATCCTGCTGTCGCCGTACGACGTGCGGCAGGGCAACTTTGCCGGCCTGCTGGTGAACGCCGTCACCAAGAGCGGCACCAACGACTTCGACGGCGCGGTCTACTACTTTACGCGCAACCAGGACCTCACCCGCGAGCAGCCGTACATCAACGACTACGAGCAGACGCAGTACGGCTTCGCGGTGGGCGGCCCCATCATCCGCGACCGCCTGCACTTCTTCATCAACCCGGAGTGGCAGGACCGCACCACGCCGGCGGGCGGCCCCTTCTTCGGGCAGAGCAACGAGGGCACCACCCCCATCGCCGTGACGCAGGCGCAGGTGGACGAGTTCCGCACCATCCTGTCGGGCTACGGCATCGAGGGCGGGTCGGAGACGCAGATCAACAACGACAACCCGCTCACCAACTTCTTCGGGCGCCTTGACCTGCAGCTGCCGGAGTGGAACAGCCGCATGGTGCTGCGCCACAACTACGGCCGGGCCGAGGACGACAACTTCTCGCGCAGCGCCTCGCTGTTCAACCTGTCGAGCAACGGGTACTTCTTCGAGTCGACCAAGAACTCCACGGTGGCGCAGCTGTTCACCAACTTCTCGGACGACCTGTACAACGAGCTCATCATCGGGTACAGCACCATCCGCGACTCGCGCACGCCCAACGTGTTCGCGCCGTCCATCCGGGTGGACGCGGGCTCGCAGGACCTGATCGCCGGCGGCGAGCAGTTCTCGCAGGGCAACACGCTGGACCAGGACATCTTCGAGATCACCAACAACCTGTCCTGGCAGCGCGGCGACCACCGCATCGACATCGGCACCAAGAACGAGTTCTACCACCTGGACAACTTCTTTGCCGAGAGCGCCTTTGGCGTGTACGAGTTCAACAGCCTGACGGACTTCCGCAACGGCGTGGTGAGCACCTACCGCCTGGCGGCCAACGGGCGCGACCCCAACCAGCCCATTCCGCACGCCGAGTTCAGCGCGGCGCAGTACGGGCTGTACGTGCAGGACTTCTGGGAGCCCAGCGACCGCTTCTCGCTGACCTTCGGCCTGCGCGCCGACATGCCGGTGGTGTTCGACGAGCCGGCCTTCACCCAGCTGGTGCAGGACGTGTTCAACCGCAACACCAGCGAGGTGCCGTCGGGGAACATCCAGTTCTCGCCCCGGGTGGGCTTCAACCTGGACCTCTCCGGCGACAACAGCACGCAGGTGCGCGGCGGCGCGGGCGTGTTCGTGGGCCGTCCGGCGTTCGTGATGGTGGGCAACGCCTTCCAGAACGACGGCACGGGCGTGGCCTTCCTTACCTGCGGCGGCACCACGGGCCGTCCGGCGCCGGCCTTCAACCCCGACCCCGAGAACCAGCCGCGGCAGTGCGCCAACGGCCAGGGGCTGGGCAGCGGCATCGTGGGCGCGGTGAACGTGCTGGACGAGGACTTCACCTTCCCGGCCAGCTTCCGCAGCTCGCTGGCGTTCGACCACGAGCTCGCCGGCGGCTGGGTGGCCTCGCTGGAGGGCATGTACACCCGCGCGGTGTCGCAGTACTTCTACAACGACCTGAACCTGAAGACCCCCCAGGGCCTGGCGGTGGACCAGTTCGGCCGCACGCTCTTCGGCACCCTGCCCACCACCGGAATTCCGCCCGCGGCCAGCTTCAAGGTCGACAACCGGTTCAACGAGGTGATCGAGGTCACCAACCAGAACAACGACTGGGCGTACAACCTGTCGGCGGGCCTGCAGCGCCGCTTCGAGAGCGGCTTCGAGTTCTCGGCGTTCTACACCTTCTCCAAGGCCCGCGACGTGATCTCGGCCACGTCGAGCCGCGCGATCTCCAACTACCGCTTCGGCCGCGTGCTGAACGGGCCGCACACGGACCGCGGCGTGGGGATCTCGTCGTTCGACCAGCCGCACAAGATCACCCTGTCGGCCATCTACAACCGCCCGTGGGGGCGCGGGTTCCTCACCTCGCTGTCGGTGCTGTACACCGGCCGCTCGGGTGATCCGTTCACCTACGTGTACGGCGGCACCGGCGGCCGCGGCGACCTGAACGCGGACGGCCTGCAGGGCAACGACGCCATCTACGTTCCCACGGACGCCACGGACCCGAACCAGATCCGCTTCCAGGCGGTGACGATCTCGGGCGTCACGTACACGCCGGCGGAGCAGGCGACGGCGTTCAACGAGTTCATCGACAGCTCGTCGTGCCTGAGCAAGGCCCGCGGCGAGATCCTGGAGCGCAACGCCTGCCGCAACGGGTGGGTGAACTTCGTTGACGTGTCGCTGCGCCAGAGCATTCCCACGCTGCGCCGGCAGGCGTTCTCGGTGCAGC
>DASQBH010000876.1:0-2885 GCA_035635315.1 Longimicrobium sp. | reverse complement strand
GGGCAGAACCGGGTCGCGGCGGCTGAAGGACTGCAGGTGATGCGACCGGCAGCGTAGCCGTCCCCGGCCGTCAGCGTGCGCAAACGTGCCGCGTGATCCGATGCGGATCGCGCGGCACGTTCGTTCAGGACGAGGGCCGAGGTTCCGATCAACTGCCGGCAGCAGGTCTCTCCAGCGCGGCGCGCTCCCAGCCGGCGAGGGTGGCGCCGGCGGCGTAGCTGGTCTCCAGGAACTCCATGAGCGCGGCGTCGGGGTCCGCCGCGGTGCGGACGGCGTCGTAGGGCAGGATCCACTCGCCGTAGTCGGTGCTGTAGAAGGCGGCCTCCGGGCGCACGGAGGCCGTTTTGTATCCCTCCGGCTCCGGGTAGAAGTAGGCGTAGAACGCCGGCTGCGGGAATCCAGGGTTCCCCGGCCAGAAGCCGGCGCTGCTCACCTCGTGCGAGTAGGCCTCGTGCGTCACGGAGTCGGGCAGGCCGGGGGCGCCGGGGTGGCGCGGCGCAACGCGCCCGCTGAACCGGGTGACCGCCAGGTCCATCGCCCCCCAGAACAGGTGCACGGGGCTGCACTTGCCCAGCCAGCGCCCGCGGAACTCCCGCATCACCCGGTCCGACTGGGCCAGCACGCGCCAGAACCGGTACGCCGCGTCCGCGTCGTACGTGGCGTGGGTGGTGTCCTGGTCGAACGGAATGGGGTCCGGCACCTCCTGCGGGAGCGTGCTGATGTCCACAGTGATCCCCAACTCGCCCAGCACCCCCATCAGCTCCGCGTAGAAGCTGGCGACGGTGCGGGGGCGCAACTCCATCGTGCGCACCTCACCCTCGCTGGTGCGCGCCACCAGCCGGTGGTCGATGAAGTCGAAGTCGATCTCAAAGGTGCGCACCCCGTACGGGATGGGGCTGGTGGTGAGCCCGCGCGCGCAGACGTACAGCGGCACGTGCCACCAGTGGTTCACGGCCGGCGTGAGCGTCATGCGCACCTTGCCGACGATCTGCGTCCACATGTGCAGCGTCTCCAGCGTGTCCTTCCACTCCGCGTAGGGGAGCGCGGGCCAGACGTCGGTGCGGGGAAGAACCACGGTCTGCGGCATGGAGGCCTCCGGGCGGGAAGGTACGAGGGTACGAAGGTACGAAGGTACGAAGGTACGAAGGTACGAAGGTACGGCGAAGCCGGGGCTAATCGACGAAGGTCCGCCGCGCCTCTTCCAGCTGCTCGGGGCGGCCGATGTCGATCCACCGGTATCCATCCACCCGGAAGGGAAGGATGCGCTCCCCCGCCGCGGCCAGGCGCAGGTAGGGATCCAGGATGGAGAACGCGCCGCGCTCCGTCATCAGCCCGAAGATGCGCGGGGAAAGGACGTGGATCCCCGCGAACGGAATCGCCCGCACCTCACCCACCGGCGGGCGGACGCGCAGGTCCAGCCCCCTGGTCTCGTCCGTCCGCCCCAGCAGGCCCTCGTCGTCGAAGAGCATCTTGCGCGTCGTCGGCCGGTCCAGGACGGCCACGGTGGCCAGCGGGTCGCCGGCGGCGCGGTGGGCGGCGTACATCTCCCCCAGCGGGATGTCGGAGAGGATGTCGGCGTTGTGCAGAAAGAAGGGCGCATCGCCGCGGAAGAGCCCTTCCGCCGCCAGCAGCGCGCCGCCGGTCTCCAGCGGGCCCGGGTCTTCGCGCGAAAAGACGGCCTCCACGCCAAAGCCGTGCATCGACCGCACGTAGTCCTCGATCTGCTGCGCCAGGTGGGCGGTGTTGACGATCAGCCGGTCCGCGCCCGCCTCGATCAGCCGCCGCGCCACCCGCTGGATGATCGGCGCGCCGCCCACGTCGATGAGCGCCTTGGGGGTGTGGTCCGTCAGCGGGCGCAGGCGCGTGCCCAGCCCGGCCGCCAGGATCATGGCGTCCATGCGCTTACTCCGGCATGGACGCGGCGCCCGCGGCCGCCCCCGCCGCGGCGACCTCCAGCTGTTCGCCGCGCGGGGGCCACCTGTCCTGCTCGCGGTGCGTAAGGACCACGTTGACGGACGGATAGTGCTCGTTCAGGAACGCCGCCAGCCGCTCCGCGAAGTACACGGAGCGGTGCTGCCCCCCTGTGCAGCCGAAGTGCGCGCTGAGCGAGGCGAAGCCGCGGGTGAGCCACACGCCCACGTGGCTTTCCACCAGCCCGCGGACGTGCGTCCAGAACTCCTCCACCTCCGGCTGCTGCTCCAGGAAGTAGACCACCGGCTCGTCGCAGCCGCACAGGGGCATGTACTCGGCGTAGCGGCCGGGGTTGTGGATGGCGCGGCAGTCGAAGACAAAGCCGCCGCCGTGCCCGCCGCCGTCTTCCGGGTAGCCGCCCTTGAAGCTGAAGCTGCCGATGTGCACGGTGAGCCCCGGCAGCTCCTGCGCGGGCTTCTTTCGCAGCGACGTGGTCTTGCAGATGCGCTCGAAGACGGCCTGCAGCTCCGGCAGCTCGATGCTGACGAAGCCGGTCTCCAGGATGCGCTCGATGTTGCGCACCGCCTGCGGCACGCTCTGCAGAAAGCGCGGCTTGCGCTCGTAGAAGCCGCGGTACCCGTACGCCCCCATCGCCTGCATGATGCGCACGAGCACGTAGCCGCGAAAATGCTGGCGGAACCGCTCGCGGTCCACCGTCAGGTACTGCTCCAGGTTGGTGAGATACAGGTCCAGCAGCTCCTCGCGCACCGGCTCCGTCATCCCCACCTTGGGATCGTACAGCAGCGACGCCACGTCGTACTGCAGCGCGCCCCGGCGGCCGCCCTGGTAGTCGATGAACCACGGCTCGCCGTCGCGCAGCATCACGTTGCGGCTCTGGAAGTCGCGGTACAGGAAGTGGCGCGTGTCCGCCCCCAGCAGAAAGGTGGCGAAGCGGCGGAAGTCCTTCTCCAGCC
>DASQBH010000875.1:0-6036 GCA_035635315.1 Longimicrobium sp. | reverse complement strand
CGAAGCGGAGACCTGTCGATGTTTTCCAGCCCCGATGACGACGAACTGGTGCTGGTGGCCGCCAGGATCGCGCGAGGGCTTACGCAACGCCAGCTGGCGGAGCGTCTAGGAGTGAACGAATCGCAGGTTTCGCGTGACGAGAGAAACAGCTATCGCGGGATTACGGTAGAACGGAGACGTGAGATCGCGAGGGCGCTGGAACTGGAGATCCAGGGCAAGTACAGACTTGGAAGCCGCAACTCGGAGGTGACCGCCATTCGGCCCAAGCGCGCCGCTCCCGAGGAGCAGGTCTACAGGAAAGCGGCTTCCATGTCCATCAAGGAGGACGAGGTACGCCCCAGGCGAAGGAGGCAGAAGAATGCTGGCTCCTGAATTCCTGCACGTGCTCGTTCCCCTGGGAAGCCTCACACCAGACGGGGCCTTTGCGGCAATCGGCGCCGGCGTGCTGATTGAGCACGCCGGATTCGATTGGCTGATTACTCTCCAATCAGTCCGAAGTGCGGCGGCGGAATCCGGTCCGCTCGTGGCATTGGGAAGTGCTTCGGACGGAGAGCAATTCTCGCTCGATCTCGACGAGGTCCTGCGACAGCACGGCCTTGGGTGGGTCGAGGATCCAGCAGCAGAGGAACTGGTAGCGGCGCCGATTCCCCTTTCGAGTACCTGGCAGTTCCGCTCAGCCCCACAATCCCTCACGATTGCGGGAGAGCAGATCGCGACTTCCAGTGCGTGCTACACGGTCGGAGCGGCATACGGACTCGGGCCTCTCGACCCCGGACGGGGACCCAGTATCCTGACACTGGACGGGATCGTTGCCGCGAGCGATCCCCACGCGGGAGAGATCTACTTCACGGCTTCGACTCTCCCCGGCTGGCAAGGTGGGCCCCTCTTTGTGGAGGCTGCACAAGCAGGTGGACGCTCCGGAATGACAGATACCCGGGTAAGCCTGCTCGCGGGCATCATGCTTGAGGACGTCCGCGTGGGTGCCCAACTTGCGCCTGAGGGAGAACCTTCCGACCACGGATCTGCCGTCCGGCTCGGTCGCGCGCGTTCAATCGATGCCGCATTCGGGCTGCTCCGCACGGCAGCGGGAGCGGAGATGGCCCGCCGGACGCAGCAGATCGCCAGGCGCTGAAGGCCGGGTCAGGCGCCGGCACCCTCTTTGGTCCCGGCCACGTGACCCTGCGGGACATCAGTACGGGTGCCGCTGGAGCTGAGCCTCTGGCGGTTGTACTCTTCGATCAGCGGCCAGTCCAGGTCCCGCTCCAGGCGTCCGAAGGACGGACCCATCGGGATGATGTACTTCGCTGCTCCAGTACGCGAATACTCAAACTCGCGATCCTCCGGATCCTGCGTGGTTTCTATGCGGGCCACGAGTAGCTGCGCAATCCGCAACCCCGGGTAGATCCGGATCGGCACCTCGCCCTGGTTCACCATTACCAGGGTGAGGACACCCGCGAACCCTGGCGCGATGTTCGTGACCGAACGCACTACCAGCCCCTGCCTCGTCCACGAGGAACGGCCCTCCAGCATTGCATGGTAGCCATGCGGGATACGCACGAACTCGAGAGTCGAAGCGAGCACGAACTGTTGCGGATGGAGGACGTACGCCTGCCCGATCGGAACCGTGCGCCGCGACTCCAGTTGTCGCACCTGGCGCTCAGGGTCCACTATTTCCCCGTGCTCCGCGTGCCGAGGATGCGGGTCCAGGACCGTGACGCCTGTCCTGCGCGCGGAGAGGAACTCGCTGCCCAGGCGGAGGTCGACGGACGTTCCGGAGATCTGCGTGTCATCCAGGAGCGGCGTCACCACCAGCCGCTTCTTCGGCTCCTCCTCCGCCATCAGTTCCCGAAGCTTGCCCGCGGACAGCACGCTCATCCTTTGTCCCCATGATCGTCCGGATGCGAGCGAACTCGCTCTGGATGTGATTCAGCTCGAATGATTTCACCAGCAGTTGGCGGACGCGTTTCCTGGCCTCCTGGAGTACCGGCCCGGAGTTTTCGCCGTTTGCCTCATGGCCGTTCGCGCTCGTGAAACGCGCCAACAGCTCTTCATCCCGGTTGTAGAGAACCTCATAGCCGGAATTCAGGATGTCGGGGAGGCGAGCAGGCTGCGCTCGGTCCTTCCCGGTGACGGCGTCTTTGACCCGGTACTCGTTCGCGGGAATGTCAGTGAGAAGCTGCGCTACTAGCTTGTCCTTCACCTGCAACGACGGGGAATCCGCAATGTACGCGTCGGTCTCCGTAAGGGCGATCACCAGCTCGCGCATGCGCTCTTCGCGCGCCTGGAGTCGCGCGAAGAGCGCGGGATAGGGATAGCCGGTCTGCTCAGCCTTGTCCGCGAGCTCATTGGGCAACAGGCCGAGTTCCTCCTCCACCATCCCCCGGATCTGCTCCAGCCACGGCTTTAGATTTCCGGTAAGGTGAGCCAGGTGGTTGGTGTTCTCCGCTCCGGAAACACCCGCGAGGATCTCCAGCAGCACGTTGAGACGGTACGACGCCGGGGGATGGTCCTTGTCGAAGCGGTTCAGGTTGGCTGAGAGGTTGAAGACGTGCGCGAGCCCAAAGAAATATGCGGGGCCGGCCACTCGGACCGCGAACATGTCGCTTGCTACCTCCCAGCACCAGCGGAAGT
Organism: Longimicrobium sp.; assembly: GCA_035635315.1. GTDB lineage: Bacteria > Gemmatimonadota > Gemmatimonadetes > Longimicrobiales > Longimicrobiaceae > Longimicrobium. Next base: position 3,405 of record DASQBH010000875.1, on the reverse strand, counting down.
CGACCTCCTTCGCCGCTGCAAGTAGGTCGTCGTCGTCCTCCGGCGGAATCCCCATGTCCGGCACGTCCGCCGTTTCATCGATAACGCGGCAGACGAGGTCATGTGTTACGTAGTGCCCGACCTCGTGAAGGAAGATCGGGTGCAGGAGAACGTTCTGGGGTTCGGCGGCGGGGTAGCCGAGGACAAGGATCTCCTTGGGAAGGCCGGACAGGAGTGTGGGATCCCTGTCGCCCTCGGGGAAGAACTGGTCCAACCAGGTATCCAGGTCCTGGCGGACCTCCTCGTAGATGTACTCGACGGCCGCCGGTTGGGGTTCGAACAGCAGGCCGAAGTCTGCCTCCGGCCGGTGGCGCCGGATGATCGCGCCGAGCATCTCACCCAGCCAGGGCGGCCTCTGCTCCTGCGTCATCCGGGCCAGCCGGAGGACGAAGCCGTGCAGGTCACGCAACGCGAGGGAGCATCGGTGGATCGTGCGCAGCTTGGCCCGACTCGACGCGGCGCCTTCCATCGGCAGCGGCGACCCGCCGAAAGTGGCCCCCCGGTGCTCGAACCGGGTCGCGATCGAACGGATGGAACGCTCGAGCGCTGAGAGGATTGAGGGGATCACCGGGGAGGGGTACTCGTGCAGTTGCAGCGTCTCGACGCGATCGAGCAGCGCATCGAGCGAGGCGCGCATCGACGCCTCCGCCTGCACCACCACGAATCCGAGCGGAGCCTCGCTGCCCTCCCGACTTACCAACGAGCCCCTCCGGACGACCGCTCCTTGCCCGCAGGCAGCGTCAGCCGACTCACCGTAGAGTCATGCACGATCGCCAGCGTGGCGCAGAGGACGTCCAGATCCTCGGCCAGCGACCCCTGCGTTGCTTCATGTACCGCTGAATCGAGATCCTGAAGGACGCTTCGGAGTGTCCGCTCGAGCCGGAGGAGGAGATCCTCTCCGAAGACCGGCCGATCCTGGATATGGTAGATCCCACCGGCGGCGCGAGAACGGAGGGCTCGAGCGAGCGAGTCGTGCGCCGCCAACTGGACGGATCCAAGGCGCTGAGTTGCAGCAGCCCCCTCACGGTGTTCGACGTGCTCCACGTCGAGGCAAAATTGAACCATGATGAAGGTAGCCGCGAGTGCCTCACGGCCAGCGGGCGGAGGTTTCTCGCCGCGGGCCACGCGTCCAGTCGCGAACCATGCACGCTCGACGATCAACGCTGTCACGAAGAGCGATTCGAAGTTCGGGGTGTTCTCGTCCCGCATCAGTATCTCGCTTCAGAGCGGGCAACCGCTCCTGGCATGAAAGCCCGCGGACTACCGTCATGGTCGCCTGCGGAAAATGGGTGCAAGGGGTGAGCCGACTGCCGCTTCAAAGGCGGCCCGGACGCTTGGTCAGAGGGAACCAGCTTGGCGCTCCACGGCCAGGTGAAGATGGGACGGGGGCGATGCTTGTGTGGGACTTGAAGTGCGGGAGAGGCGTCGTATCGCGAATGCTTCATAACGCGAAGGCGAGCCGGTGTGGCCGACGCGAGCCAGTGAGCGGAACGGTAATCCCGACCACGGCACTCGTCAAGGAAACCGCGTTCTGGCGGCGAGCCCCTTGGGAGGAGGACGCCACACCGGAACCGGGTGGTGACGGATCGCCTCGTGCAGCAAGCTGGTGGCACCCGGCCGGCCGTGGCCACGATGCCCGAGACCGCCGTGGGGCCAACAGGTGAGGTTGCTCTGGTCCTTTACCCCAGCGGCATTGTTCCACAATGCCCATGCGTGCGCCACTCATCTCCTCGCGGGTTTCATCACGAGCCCAAAGCGATTCGGCTACGCTGCACGCCGCCAGGTCACCATTTCGCCGAGTTCTGAGCTGAGGGTGCAGTCACGATGATTGACGCGGAATGGGTCAAAGCCGTGCTCCGGCCCCGGCAGGACGTTTCTCACATCGCGGTCGTCCTGCCGTGCCTGAACGAGGAGGAAACGCTCCTCAGCACCTGCAGATCGCTGGGCTTCGGCACATCCGGGGTCGGCCAAGCGCCACAAGCCATTCTCGTCATCGTCGACAACGGCTCGACTGACAACACGATCTCGATCGCGCGCGAGATCCAGAACACATCTCTTCCAGGCACCGTCCTCGTCAGCCGCGAGGAGGAGCGGGGGTATGTCCCACCACGCCACAGCGGCAACGGGCTGGCGAAGAGCTTCGGAGAAACCAACGGGATCCCCCCCACCCAGATCCTCGTCCTGCAGGCGGACGCCGACACGCTCTACCACGAGCATTACATAGAGCAGATGCGCTTGGCGGCACAGGCTGCGGGCGCCAACACGCTGCTGGAAGCCAAGGCGGAGTTTCCGCCGGGATTCCAGAACAATTTCCCCGGGTACATCGCGCTCCTGGCAGAGACCGACGACCGGTTCTTCCGCACCATCGACTGCCGAGCGGCCGACGACCTCGTCTGCACCGACGCGGTTTGTGGGTATCGCCTCAGCGACTATCTGGCGTGGGGCGGGCACATCCGCGAGTATCGGGAGGACGGGGAGGAGATCCATGCGGAGACGACCCGCCTGCGCATCCGCAGCATAGCGCACGGCGCCGGGAAGGTCCTTGTCGAGGATGCCGTAGCGCTTCCATCGGAGCGCAAAACGCTCCTGCGCCCCGCCGAGGAGTTTGCGACGGCCGGCTTTCCCCGCGAGTCCGGGTGGAGAGCCGCGTGGCGCCGAAAGTACATCGGACCTGATACGGCAGAGGCGTTCGGCACCGCACGAGACCATCCAGACGTCGTGGAGGCCATCCGGCTCCGCGAGCGCCACCTGGCCGCACTCTTCGGGTTGCTGCCTCTGCACGCGGCCACGACCCTCGGTGCCCCGCCTGCCACTGCCGACCCGCGCCTCCTCGAAATCGTGGCGTCGCTGCCCGCGCGCGACGCGAATACCTTGCTGCATCGGCCCGGACAGCTCCTTGTCGACGTGCTGGACGTCGTAGATCACCGCGGCGCAGCCCTCGACGCGCTCTTCTGAGGAGGCACGGAAGCATCACGGCACTGACGCCCACCGCCGCCACGAAACGAACGCGGCCTCACTGAGCCGGGGCTGGAGAAAGCGCACCGCTCGCTGCGCGATCTCCAGGGAGGCTGCGCAGTCTGCCCTGCACGGCAGGTGGCAGATCAGCGAGGCACCCTGCCGGTACCCTGACGGATCGATCAGCCGGAATCGGCCCCGGAAAGGCCACCGGGCGACCTCCGCCGCCCGGTCGTCGATTCCGCTCTCTCCGACACGGGCGATCGCCTCGCAGCAGCAGCGCGGGTAGCCGAGCAAAAGACCCAGCTCCGTCTCGTGAGGCTCGACCCGCCGATCCACCTCCAAAACCTTTCGCGCCAGCCCCACACTGGAGGCGACACAGCAGTACCCCTCTTCGTCCGCGTCCCAACC
>DASQBH010000874.1:0-5459 GCA_035635315.1 Longimicrobium sp. | reverse complement strand
GCCCGGGCCGCGGGGCGGGGCGGCGGCCCCGCCCGCTCCGCGGCTCCCCGCCGCGCCCCCCCGGGACGTGCGCGCTCCCGGGCCGGTGGAGGTGGCCGTGGTGGCCGAGCCGGTGGTGGCCGCGAAGGACGCCGGCGACGCGGCCGGCGAGGCGGTGTGGAAGGGCGACGCGGAGAGCGAGCTCGCCACCGTGGCCCTTCCCGCCGTCCCCTATCCCGAAGACGAGGCGCCGGTGCTGCGCGACCCCGGCTCCCTGCGCGTCCCCGTGCGCGCCGGCCCCCGCGACGCCGTCCGCGGCCCGGTGATCGGGACCGAGCGCTCCGGCCAGCTGCGCGACCTGGCCGTGGTGGAGACCCTCCTGGAGGCGCTCAAGCACCGTCCGCTCCGGCGTGCCCGGGGCCGCGCCCGGCCGCTCATCCGCCGCGGTGACCTGCGCTCGTACCGCCGCGCGGCCGCGCCGGAGCACCTGCTGGTGGTGGCGATGGACTTTACCGCGCTGCGGGGGCGTGGCTGGGAAGACGCCCTTCTGCCGTACCTTTCCTGGGCCTACGTGGAGCGCGCGCGGGTCTGCGTGGTGCGCATCGGGGCCGCGGGCGCCCGCAGCCCGCTGCGGGCCGAGGCGGTGGAGGGGCGCAACCTGCTGGCGGCGCCGGTGGAGGCCGCGCTGACGGCCACCCCGGGGCCGGCCACTCCGCTGGCCCACGGGCTGGACCTGGCGGTGGGCGCGCTGCGCCCCGCGCTGCAGCACGGGCGGACCCGGGTGCGGGCGGCGCGCCTGGTGGTGGCCAGCGACGGGCGCGGCAACGTTCCGCTCGCGGCCAGCCGCGCCGGGGCTGCGCCGAGCGGGCCGGTGTACGACCAGGGGGTGCGCGACGCGCTGGAGGTCGCCCGCGAGGTGCGCTCGCTGCGCGGGGTGGAGGTGGTGCTGCTGGACCCGCGCCCCGCGGCGTATCCCGGCCTTCCGCGGCTGCTGGCGCAGGCGCTGGGCGCCCGGGTGGAGCCGATCGGCGGAGGTGAGGGATGAGCCTGGTGGGCCGCGCGGTCAGCGGGGCGCGCTCGGCGGCCGCCGCTCCGCCGGGCGCCGCCGGGTCGACGCATCTCGTGCAGACGGCTTCGGCGGGCGACCAGGGACAGGTGAGCGGCATCCACCAGGAGATGACGGTACTCCAGGAGCTCCCGGAGCTGTTCGTTCACCTTACCCTTGTCGAGGACGCCGCTCCGGAGGTGGCTGCCGCTCCGGGGGGCGTCGTGCGCGCGGGCGCCCGCTACCGCGTGCGCGCGGAGGCCAGCCTGAACCGGTACATCCCCGGCACCGGCGCGTCCTCCTCCCCGGTGATGCAGACCGGCCTGCGCGCGGGACGTCCGCTCGTCCCCCTTCCCGAGTCCGGCCCGGGGCTGGAGGTCGCGTTTGCGGAAGGTAAGGCAGCGCCGCTGACGCGGGACGGCTGGCAGGGGTGGAGCTACTCGTTCGAGCTCACCGTCTCGGCCGTGGCGGAGGAAGAGGAGGTGCACGTGGGCCTCACGCTGTGCGAAGAAGCCACCAGCGTGGTGCACACCGCCGTCCGGGTGTCGTTCGTGGTGCAGGGGGCGCACCCCCGTCCTCCCGGTCCCATCCGCGCGATGCTGCCGCTGGGCGCCCGTCCGCCGGCCGGCACCGCCTTTCTGCACGTGGTTCCGTATGACGACGAGCGGCTGCGCCTGCTCGGCTGGGTGGCCGATGTGCCGCTCCCCGTGCTGGACGCAACGCCCGTGCACCGCCCCAGGCCAAAGGCGTCCGTCGACGGCGGCGGGTACCGGCAGCGCCTGGCCGACGCGATGAACGACTTTGCCGCGGGTGAGGGTGGGAAGCTGGCCCGGTGGCTCGACGCGGTGCTGGCGGCGTGCGGCGACGCGTGCCGCATCGTGGTGGTGGACCAGGACCCGGGCCAGGCGCCGTGGGAGCTGGTCAAGCTGGCGGGCTCGCGTGTGCTGGGCGCGCAGGCGCCGGTGGTGCGCTGGGCGGACCTCCACTACCGCGACGTCAGGGTGGAGATCCCGCTGGACGAGGTGACCTATGCGGGACGCGTGGCCGCCCTGGTGGACGCCGGCGAGCCGCCTTCGTGGGCCGCCGAGCACCTGGGCGGCGACGCCTGGGAGGAGTGCGAGGAGCTGGTGAGCGCGCTGCTGGACCGGCCGGGTCCCGTGGGGGTGGTGTATCTCAGCTCCCGCGGCGTCTTTGTGCACGGCGACGAGGACGACGACGTCCTGGCCGGGCTTCCCAGCCCCCACGGCACCCGGGAGCTTCGCTTCGACGACCTGGAAGACGAGTTGGAGCCCCGCCCGCTGGTGTTCGCCGACGCGCCCTTCTCCGGGCGGCTCCTGTTCTGCGGCGGGCGCGGGTGCGGAATGGCGCTGGCGGCCATGCAGCGGCTGGCGGCCGGGTTCGTGGGCACGCTGGGGCCCGTGGACCGCGAGTTCGCGCTGGAGACGGGTCGCCTGTTCCTGGAGCGCGCGCGGAGCGCCGAGGGGGTGTGCCCGGCGGAGCTGCTGCGGGAGTTGCGCGCCGCGGCTGCCGGCGACTACGGGAGCGCCACGTCGGCGGCCGGGCGCACGGAGGCGAAGCGGCGGCTGCTGAACGCCTCGATGTTCGTGTTCTACGGGGGGCCCCGGGTGCGGGTGCACGTCGTGCCGGTGGGAGGGGACGATGCCTGACGGTCCGGCGGGGCTGGAGGTGGTGCCCGTCCTGAGCTACCCGCGCCAGGCGGAGGCGGGGCGCACCTACCTGATGACGGTGGACCTGCGCCCGTCGGGGGCGGCGTCCTGGGGCGCCGGCCCGGCCGAGGAGGTGCTCTTTCGCTGCGTGCTGAACGCGTACCCGCTCTTTCGCTGCGAGGCGGTGGGGGATCCCTCCCTGGTGTGCCACCGCTTCGGCGGCACCTACGGCCCCGCGCGCTTCCTGCTGACGGCGGCCGACGCGGAGGTGGAGGGGACCCTGCGCCTTACCCTGGCCAACGAGTGGGGCGTTCCGGTCGCGCTGTACGAGTCCGACCCCATCCAGGTGCGAAAGGCAGCGGATGCCGCGCCCGAGCCCAGCGGGCTGCGCGTGGTGCGGCACGAGGCTGCCCCGGCGGCCGGGCCAGACACCTCCGCCGCGCGCGAGCCCGCCCTGCCGCCCACCGAGGCCGGGGCTCCCGGCTGGATCGCCGCGGCCGCGTACCTCAAAAAGCTCTTCCCCGGCCGGCCGCCTCTCGAGGGGGAGCTTCACGACGCGGTGCACGGGCTGCTGCGGGGCGTGGGTGCCCACCTCTCGCCGCCCGTGTACTACGTGGCATTGCACGAGGGGTGGCGTGTCGGGGGACTGGTGTCGGAGGATCCGGAGCAGGCGTCGGCGGAGCGGACGCGGACGTTCGTTCCCACGCACGGGGTGGTGGAGGTGCGTCCCTTCGACGAGCCGCTGTTGGAGTACGCGCTGGGGAGCAGCGCCACGCGCCTCTGGCGCGACTACGGCAAGGTGCTGCTGACCAACGGGTGGGAGTTCCTTCTCCTGGGGCAGGACGCGGACGGACAGCCCGCCGTGGTGGAGCACTTTCGTCTCGGCGAACGGCCTCCCACGCGCCGGCTCCCCGGCGGCGCGGCTCGCGCGGCGAAGGCATCGGAGCTCGCCGGGTTCCTTGCCCGCGTGATGGAGCCGCCCACGCCGCGGAATCTGCGTGACCACGCGATCGTGATTGACGCGCGCTCCACGCTTTCCCCCGGCACCGGGCGGGCGGCGGCGGAGGACCTGCGGCTCTTCCAGGAGTGGTTGGTGGATCCGCTCGGGGGTGGGCTCCCGCCGGCCAACGTGACGGTGCTCAGCGAATCGGTCCTATCGAACGAGGGTGCGCGTACTCTGAGCGCCTTCCTGGCCGGCAGGCTGGATATCGCGGGCCCCGGCCGACGCATGTACCTGTACCTGCGCGGCGGCGCGGACGGGATCTCCCGTCCCGAGGTGCTGTACCTGCCGCAGCCGGGACAAAGGCCCCACGCCAGCGTGGCGCGCGACGACCTGGTGAAGGGGCTCCAGGCGCGCAACGCGTTCGATGAATGGGTGGTGCTGCTGCATTGCGAGCGCACCTGGAGCCAGCTCGTTCAGCCCGCACCCATCCCGGCGTGGACGAGCCCGGAGCAGGCGCCCTATCCCACTCTTTTCGCCGCGGAGTGGCTCGATACTTCGAGCGCGGGCGGCCAGGCAACCCGCGACCTCGTCAGCGCCCTCGACGGAGGGCTCGTACCCGGGCCGGAGCTCGCGAACCGCCTCCGGTCATCCCCGGACCTGTCCACACTGCGTCGGGAAGGGCCCACGATCGTGCAGCAGGGGCTTCCGGACGCGGTGATGATGCTGGGGAGCGTGGGGCCCACGAGCCGGGCGCGCGTTCTGGTGCGCGGGATTGACAGGGGGTCCCGGTTGATCGTGCAGAGAGGCGACGACGTGGAGGTTCGTACCGGCGTCGAGACCTTCATCTACCTGTCGCTCGCGCACGGCCGCTACACGCTGCGGCGGCAGAGTGGACAGCTCGAGATTCCGCTGGAGATTCGCGGGGCGGGGGTGATGGAGGTGGACCTGCCGACCGAACCGGAGCGGGCCGAAGGGTCGAGGTACAACTTCACGGACGAAGTGCGGCGGGTGCTCACCCTGGCGCGCGAGGAGAGCATCCGCCTGCAGCACGACTACGTGGGTACCGAGCACATTCTGCTGGGGCTCCTGCGCTCGCCGGAGTGTGCCGGGGCCGTGCTGCTGCGGCGCATGGGGTTGGACCCCGGCGACCTCCGGGCCGTGGTGGAGGGCTCGGTCCGGCGCGGCAAGGCGACCATCGCGCTGGGAGAACTGCCCTATACCTCCCGCGCCAAGAAGGTGCTGGAGTTCGCCATGGCCGAGCAGCGGCTGGCCGGGGACGAGGCCAATTGCACCGATCACCTTCTGCTGGGGCTGATCCGCGAAGAGAAAGGGATCGCCGCCGAGGTGCTCGCTATGCGCGGAGCCACCCTGGAGCGGGCCCTGGTCGAGGAGGTGCGCGGCAGGGACGAGATCGCGGCGGCGCGGGCCGGTGAGACGCGCGACGAGCCTGTCCAGCAGGTACGGCAGGTACGGCCACAACCCCTTCCCCTTAAGCCGCCTCAGCCGGTGCGCCCGAGGCTGGGCCGGTTTGCTCGTGAAAGCCGTGGCCCCGCCGGGGGACCGTACAATTTCACGGACCGCGTCCGGAAGTCGCTCGCCATGGCGCGCGAGGAGGCCATCCGGCTGCAGCACGACTACGTGGGCACCGAGCACATCCTCCTGGGCCTGCTGCGCGACGGAGAAGGCGTGGGTGCGGCGGTGCTCTACGTCCTGGACGTGGATTTCGATCAGCTGTTCACGGCCGCTGAGGACTCGATCCGCCGGGGGAAGGCGATTCTGCCCCTGGGAGAGCTGCCGTACACCTCGCGCGCCAAGAAGGTACTGG
>DASQBH010000873.1:0-3768 GCA_035635315.1 Longimicrobium sp. | reverse complement strand
CCGGCTGGCGCGGGAGGGCGGCGAGTACGTGCTGACCCTGCCGGCGGCCGTGACCGGCGCGGTGGAGTTCAAGTTCACCCGCGGCTCGTGGGAGACGGTGGAGCTGGACTCCGCGGGCAACGGCGTGCAGAACCGCTCCGTCATCATCCCCGAAAACGGCGCGGCGACGTACACGGCGGCGGTGGGCGGATGGCAGGATCCCGCGAAGGTGGCGCGGCGCCCGTCCACGGCCCGGGCTACGGTGTCCGTAATGGACACGGCGTTCCCCATGCCGCAGCTGGGGCGCACGCGAAAGGTGTGGATCTACCTGCCGCCGGACTACGCCACCTCGGGCCGCGCCTACCCCGTCCTGTACATGCACGACGGGCAGAACGTGTTTGATGACAGCACCAGCTACGCCGGCGAGTGGGGCGTGGACGAGGCGCTCGATTCGCTGCACGCCGCGGGCGACCCCGGCGCCATCGTGGTCGCGGTGGACAACGGCCAGCAGCTGCGGATGAACGAGTACTCGCCCTGGCGCCACCCGCGCCACGGCGGCGGCGAGGGCGACGCGTACGCCGACTTCCTGGCGCTGACGCTCAAGCCGTACATCGACCGCACCTACCGCACCCGGCCGGAGCCGGAGAGCACGGGGCTCATGGGCAGCAGCATGGGCGGGCTGATCTCCCTGCACGCCGCGCTGCGCCATCCCGGCGTCTTCGGACAGGTGGGCGTGTTCTCGCCCTCGCTCTGGTTCAGCGACTCCGTCTACGTGGCCGCGCGCAGTGCACGGACGGACGGGGCGCGGCCGCGCTTCTACTTCCTCAGCGGCGGCCTGGAGGGGCCGGCGGACCGGCCGGGCATCGTCGTCGCGGACCAGCAGCGGATGATCGACACGCTGGCGGCGGCGGGGTGGCAGGTGGGGACGGAGATCCACGCCGCCGCGCCGGACGACGGACGCCATTCCGAGTGGTTCTGGCGGCGCGAGTTTCCCGCCGCCTATCGCTGGCTCTTCGCGGCCGACGACCCGCGCACCACGGCGGACCGTCCGCGCCGCTGATCGTCATCATCCACCCCTGCGCCATCCCCCCATGACCCGATCCGGAGGCACGCCGATGCGCCGCACGTCCCTCGCCCTGCTGGGCGCCGCCCTGCTCGCGGGCGCCCCCGCCGCCGCGCAGTCGCGGGCCGCCGACTGGACGCGCGGCGCCACCTGCTACGAGGTGTTCGTCCGCTCGTTCCACGACAGCAACGGCGACGGCGTGGGCGACATCCCGGGGCTGATCCAGAAGCTGGACTACATCAACGACGGCGATCCCGACAGCCAGGACGACCTGGGCGCCAGCTGCATCTGGCTGATGCCGATCGCCGAGTCGCCCAGCTACCACGGCTACGACGTCGTCGACTACTACAACGTGGACCGTGAGTACGGCACCAACGACGACTTCAAGCGGCTGATGCGCGAGGCACACCGGCGCGGCATCTACGTCCTCGTCGACATGGTGCTCAACCACAGCAGCAGCGAGCACCCGTGGTTCCTGGAGGCCGCGCGCGACCCGAATTCCGCGCACCGCGACTGGTACCTGTTCAGCGCGCAGCACCCGGGGGTGAAGAACCCGTGGGGAAGCGACAACTGGCACCGCTCGCCGCACCGCGACGAGTTCTACTTCGGGCTGTTCTGGAGCGGGATGCCGGACATGAACGTGGAGAACCCCGAGGTCGTGGCCGAGCACAAGCGCATCGCCACCCACTGGCTGAACGAGATGGGGGTGGATGGATTTCGCCTGGACGCCATCAAGCACCTGGTGGAGGCGGGGCAGGGGGCGCAGGTGGAGCACCTTCCCGGCACGCACGTCTACCTGCGCGACTACGCGGCGCACGTGGCCAGCATCAAGCCGGACGCGTACACCGTGGGCGAGGTGTGGGACAGCATCGGCGCCATCATGCCGTACTATCCCGACCAGCTCACCAGCCACTTCATGTTCCAGCTGTCCGATGACGTGCTGACGGCCGCGCGCACGGGCTCCGCCGCCAACCTGTACCGCGGCTTTCTCCGCGTGCAGCAGGAGGGGCTGCCGCCGCACCGCTACTCGCCGTTCCTGCGCAACCACGACCAGTCGCGCACCATGACGGTGCTGGAGGGGGACGAGCGCAAGGCGAAGCTGGCGGCGGCGCTGCTGCTGACGCTGCCCGGCCTCCCTTTCATCTACTACGGCGAGGAGATCGGCATCGCGGGCGACAAGCCGGACGAGAATCTGCGCACGCCCATGCACTGGACCTCGGGGACGGGCGGCGGCTTTACCACCGGCACCGCGTGGCGCGCCCCGCAGGCCGACTGGGCCACGCGCACCGTCCAGGCGCAGGACGCCGACCGCAACTCGCTGCTGAACCTGCACCGCCGGCTGATCCACCTGCGCAAGGCGAACTCCGCGCTGGGCGCCGGCCGCCTGGTGCCGCTGACCGCCAGCAACGACGCCGTCGCCGCCTTCGTGCGCCGCGACGGCGACAACGCGGTGCTGGTGATCGCCAACCTGGGCGCCACCCCGCTCTCCGGCGTCACCCTGAGCTCCGACGCAGGGGCGCTGCCGGCGGCCGATGGGCCGGGGAACAACCTGCTGGCTGGTCCGGACGCCGCACCGCTCTCGGTGGGCGCGGATGGTCGCATCCAGGGATACGTGCCGTTCCGTACCCTGGCGCCGATGTCCGTGCACGTGCTGGAGTTCAAGAGCCCCTGTCCGTAACGGCGGGGTTTCCGTTCGCTGGGCCGGGTCGGCGCGAGGGGCAGGCGCCCCCCTCCCCGGCCCTCCCCCACAAACTGCGTGGGGGAGGGAGAACGGCAGAAAAGCTTGTCGTAGCGCAACGAAGTTCTCCCCTCTCCGTGAGGAACGAACGGGGAGGGGCCGGGGGAGGGGCACCCCGCGGACGCAGTTCGATGCCCGTCGACGCTCCCCAGAAGTTCTCCCCCTCTCCCGGCGCAGTTTGCCGGGGGAGGGGGCCGGGGGGTGGGGGGACCACGGGCGCAGCTGGATGCCGTTCGAATCGTCCCGATCCCTCGGCAACCCCAACCTCCCCCAGCAGTTTTGAGGGAGGTGCGAGCCTAAGCGAGCGGAGGGGGCGGACCCCCGAGCCTGCCGAAGCGCGATTGGATTTCCTGTTCGACCATCGAAGCCTGACGCCGTTTCTCTGATCACATCCACCCGGATCTCCCTGATGACGTCCCCCATCCCCCTCCCGACGAGGACCTCGTGACCAGACGACCGCGCCTGAGCTTTCGCGAGATGTTCAACATGAGCTTCGGCTTTCTCGGCATTCAGTTCGGCTGGGGGCTGCAGCTCGCCAACATGTCCGCCATCTACCAGCGCCTGGGCGCCAGCCCGGAAGAGGTGCCCATCCTCTGGCTGGCGGCGCCGATGACGGGCCTGCTGGTGCAGCCCATCGTGGGCGCGCTCAGCGACCGCACGTGGGGGCGGCTGGGGCGGCGGCGGCCGTACTTCCTGGTGGGCGCCATTCTGGCCAGCATCGCCCTGTTCTTCATGCCCACCTCCAGCGCGCTGTGGATGGCGGCGTCGCTGCTGTGGATTCTGGACGCCTCCATCAACATCAGCATGGAGCCGTTCCGCGCCTTTGTGGCCGACAAGCTTGACGCCAGCCAGCGCACCGCCGGCTTCGTCATGCAGTCGTTCTTCATTGGAATCGGAGCGAGCCTCGCGAACGCCCTCCCGCTCATCCTGAGCCGGATGGGTGTGGCTGGAAGCACCGAGAGCGGGATCCCGCTGAGCGTGAAGTACT
>DASQBH010000872.1:0-3839 GCA_035635315.1 Longimicrobium sp. | reverse complement strand
GGGAGCATAGGATATACACGTTTCCGAAATCTCGCCACATTTTCTTGAAAAGAGCGGTCATCTGACCCGGCGGATATGGAAGCGGCCCGGCGGAATCTCCGCCGGGCCGCTTTCCTCGATCCTGCTGTTTTGCGTTCGGTCAGTGGCCGCCCGCGGCGCCGGTGGCGGCCGCGGCGGCGCCGGGCTCCACGGGGAAGAAGTAGAAGGCGATCCCCAGGATGATGTACACGGCCAGCAGCTGCACGCCCTCCATCCAGTGGCTTTCGCCGTCCTGCGAGCAGAACGCCATGATCCCCACGCAGAGGCCAATGGCCAGCACCTCGAAGGTGGTAAAGATCAGGTCCATGGGGCGCGGGGCGATGAAGTAGCTCAGGAACACCAGCAGCGGCGCCACGAACAGCGCCACCTGGATGGACGAGCCCACCGCGATGTTGATGGCCGCGTCCATCTTGTTCTTGGCCGCCATGATGATGGCCGTGCTGTGCTCCGCCGCGTTGCCGATGATCGCCACCACGATCACACCCACGAAGATCTCGCTCCACCCCAGCTGCTCCGCCGTCGCCTCGGCCGCGCCCACCAGGAACTCCGCCATCACCGCCACGCCGATGGTCGCCAGCACCAGCAAGCCGATGCTGCGGCCGAGCGGCGCGTGGTCCTCGTACGCGCCCTCCGGCTCCTCCGCGCCCGCGTCGCCCATGTACAGGTGCTTGTGCGTGCGCAGGGTAAAGAAGAGGCTGGCCACGTACGTCGCCATCAGCACGATGGCGATCTCCAGGCTCAGGTTGCGCTCCGCCCCCGGCGCCGTGGTCCCCACGATCATGTGAAAGACGGCGGGGACCACCAGGCCCACCGCGCTCAGCACCAGCAGGGTGGATCCCAGCCCCGCCGCCGTGCGGTTGAAGCGCTGCGTCTCGTACTTCATCCCCCCCACCAGGGCGCTCAGGCCGAACACCAGGAGCACGTTGCCGATGATGGAGCCGGTGATGGACGCCTTTACCAGGTCGAAGAGCCCCGCCCGCAGCGCCATGATGGCGATGATGAGCTCCGCCGCGTTGCCAAAGGTGGCGTTCAGCAGCCCGCCCAGCCCCTCGCCCACGTGCTCGGCGATCTCTTCGGTCGCGTGCCCCATCATCCCCGCCAGCGGAATGATGCCCAGGCACGCCACCACGAAGATCCACATGGGCGGGGAGTGCAGCACCCACTCCATCAGCATCGCGACCGGCACGAACACCAGCAGCGCGTTCATGAAGTTGGCAAACGAAAGCAGCGGGCGCTTCGCGGTCGTCGTTGTCGTCGCCAAGGCGGTGGGCTCGGTCGGGGTGGATGGGGCGGGCGGATTGCCGGGCTCAGACTACCGCGCGCGGGCACGGGACGCAACGGCACGGGATGATGCAGATGGGGTGCGGCGCGTGTGACCTGCGACGGAATCGTTCGTCAGGGAGGCAATCGGGCGCGGCGCCGCCGCCCCGAAGTCCGCTCCCACGACAAGGGCACACCCGCCGCGAGGCGGGGCCGCAAAGCCAGGAGTCTCCCCGTGGGGAGATCGTCCGGCCGCCGAATGGCAACGGTTTTCGGGGAGCAGCGCCGGGCTGACCCGGCACTACGCAGGAAAGACACAACGGAGTCGACGCGGATGATGATGAAGCATGGCAGGCTCGTCCTGCCCCTGCTGGCGGCGCTGGCGATGGGCGCCTGCGGCGACGGCGGCACGGGCGGCAGCGGCGAGGCCCGCGTGAGCATCCGGCTCACGGATGCGCCGGGCGACCTCAAGGAGGCGTGGGTGCGGATCGACCGCATCTACCTCAAGGGCGGCCCCGCCGACAGCACCAGCAACGGCAGCGAGGACCTGCTGACCACGCGCACCGACTGGGTGGACCTGCTCACCCTGTCCGGCGGCCGCACCGCCGAGCTGGTGAGCGGCGCCGTGGTCCCCGCCGGCCGCTACTCGGAGCTGCGGATGGTGGTGTGCGAGGCGTACATCGTGGAGAAGGACGGCGACGTGTACGCCACCAAGGACGCGGTGCTCCCCGCCGGCGTGACGGCCGACGGCACGCTGCAGATTCCGTCGGGATGCTCCAGCGGCCTCAAGATCAAGTTCAAGGCGGACGAGCCGGTGGAGCTGGCGAGCGAGTCCACCATCATGACGGTGGACTTCGACGTGAGCCAGAGCTTCGGGCACCAGGCGGGGAACTCGGGCCGCTGGGTGATGCACCCGGTCATCCACGCCACGGCGGTGGGCTTCGCGGGCGGCATCGGCGGCACGGTGAGCGTGGCGCAGGGCGTGGCGCTTCCCACCTGCGGCGGCTCGGCGGTGGCGGTGACGGCCTTCGTTCCGCAGGCCGTGGCGGGGACGGAGACCCGGACCGGCACCGTGGGCACGGACGGCCGCTACGCCATCACGGTGGCCCCGGGCACCTACACCATGGGGTACGCCCCGGCGCTCAGCTTTGCCAACGGCGACTCGCTGATGGTCACCGCCGCGTCCAGCGTTCCCACGGCCACGGTGGCCTCGGGCGCCACGGCCACGGTGGATTACAGCATCACCGCCGCCACCTGCAAGGTAAAGCCGGCGGGCTGATCCCGATCTCGCTGACGGACACGGAACGGCCGGCCTCGTCTCTCGAGGCCGGCCGTTTTCTTCTGATGATCACACGAAGCGGTGACTTCCTGAGAAGGTGTTGCCAAACCTCAGGCATGGAAAAGAAGCGATGTCATCCTGAGGGAGCGCACCACGTGTAACCAGAAGTCACACAATGACCAGCGCGCGACCGAAGGACCTTCTCCCGGCTTGCGGGGGACATGCTGCACGCCGCGGGTCCGTCCCCCCGGCTGTGCTGGCAGGGTCCTTCGGTCGGCGCCAAAGTACGTCGCAGCAACAAGGTGCAGCGCGGCGCCTCCCTCAGGATGACATCGCCTCTTCCACGCCTGCAGAGGTTTAGCAACACCCACTCAGGCTCAGGAAGTCACAACTTGGGCAAGACTAGCAACTCCTCTCAGTCGTTCCCCGTGTCGCCGTGCGCCTTGTGGACGGGCTTGGACTCGGGGGAGCTGCGCTGGCGAAGCCAGATGGAAAGCAGCGTGAGCACCGCCACCGACATGAACTCGCTCTGCCAGTTCTGAAACGACTCGAACCAGAACTGCGAGCTGGTCACGTACTCCATCACCCCCGCGGCCGGCTCGCCGTGCTGCGTCTGTTCGGCGCTGTACTCCCGCGCGCCCGTCACCGCGTGCAGCGCCAGCGAGGCCAGGAACAGCGAGATCAGGGCGAGGGACAGCGAGTTTTCGTACAGCTTGAGCACCAGCCCGCCGCGCTTCACCGGGCCGGGCGCGTCCGGGGCGCCGCGGTGGTTGCGCGGATCCTCGTCCACCGGCTCGTGGTCCTTTTCCGGGTCCTTGCTTTCCGCCGCGCCCTTCTGAAAGAGAAAGGCGGTGAGGATGACGAACATCCCCATCTGCAGGAACTCGCTTTCCCAGTTCTCGAACACCGCCTCGCCAAAGTGCCCGGTACCCAGGTACGCGCCGAACGCCACCGGCTGCTCGCCGTGCTGCCGCTGCTCGTCGTTGTAGACGCGGTGCCCCGCCATCGCCTGCCCGCCCAGAAACACCAGGAACAGCAGGCTCCAGGCGATGGACAGCCCGTTGTTCCGCAGCGTGTTGCTCGACATGTCGCCTTATCCCGGTCTCCCCGCCCCCACCCCGCGCCTCGCAAATGCAACCTGAGACACAGGTTGTGCAGATTCGCACACTCCGAACATGAACAAAGAACTCGCAAACGGCGGGCCAGTATCCCTCCATGGGTTCCTGCTCTCCATCCGGAATAGTTGCCCGGATCCGCAAAC
>DASQBH010000871.1:0-13941 GCA_035635315.1 Longimicrobium sp. | reverse complement strand
GTAGCCGTCGCCGCCGCCGGGGCCGTGCGTGCCGGCCTTGAGGCAGTAGCTCTGCGTGTGCATCTCCCAGTAGCCGGGCTGCAGCACGAACCCGCCGTTGGGCGTGCGCTGCAGTTCCAGCATGGAGCGCTTGCTCTCGCGCGGGGTGAAGTTGTCGAGCGAATCCACCGCCCAGCGTGCGTGCTCCAGGCTGGTGGTGATGGGGTGGTTGCCCCCTACGAGCTGGTCGACGCTCACGCGCCCGCCGGTCACCCGGTTCACGGCGCCGCGAAGGCGGCCGCCGATCTGGGCGCTGGCGGTCTCGGCTGCCGCGGCGCCGAACAGCAGCGCGAACGCGGAGAGCGTTCCCAGCCTGCGGATGGAAATTGCAGTTGTCATTGCGGTGGGTTTCCTGCGGGTGATAAGGGCGGCCGCGGGTGGGATCGTGTGCCGCAGCATCAGTTTACGTTCGATCCCCCGTTTCCGCCAGTGCATCGGCCCGCTGCACTGGAGCGGCGTGATACGCGGCTTCGCCTCCCCGGGTTTCACACCCGGGTTTCCGCGATTCTCCGCCGATCAGGACCGCGGCGGCGCCAGGACCCAGAACGCGGCCCCCTGCGGGTCGCGCAGCCCGGCCAGGCGGCCGATCCCGGGGACGTCGTCCGGGGGCATGACCGTGGTGCCGCCCAGCTCGTCGGACCGGCGCAGCGTCTCGTCGGTGTCCTCCACCGCGAAGTACGGCGCCCAGTGCGGGGGCACGCCCTGCATCCCGGCGGGCATGGAATAGATGCCGCCCACGGGCGTGTCGCCGTTCATCAGCATGGTGTACGGCACGGGGCTGGCTTCGAACGGCGCCGGGGTCCAGCCGAAGAGCGCGGCGTAGAAGCCGGCCGCCCCGGCCAGGTCGCGCGTGGCGAGCTCGTTCCAGCAGAGCGAGCCCGGCTCGTCCTTGATCCCCGCGCCCGCGTGCCGCCCGGGCTCCCAGGCGGCGAACATGGCGCCGCCGGGGTCGCCCAGCAGCGCCATCCGCCCCATGTCCATCACGTCGAACGCGTCGGCCAGCACGGTGGCGCCCAGCCCGCGCGCCTTCGCCGCCGTTTCCTCCGCGCTCTCCACGGTGACGTACGACAGCCATGCGGAGGGCACCCCCTGCGACTTCTGCGTGGGATCCATGGCGTAGAGCGCCGCCGCGTCGCGGCCGTCCTTGCGCAGCATCACGTACACCTCGTCCGGTCCGTCACCGAACGGCATGCGCTCCGCCGCCCAGCCGAACAGCCGCGTGTAGTACCGCTCCGCCGCCTCCACGTCGTGCGCGGCCAGGTCCACCCAGGAGAACGTGCCGGGACGGTGCGAGGTCATGACGGCCATCGGTAGGCCTCCGCAGGGCTGGGGTGGACCGCAGAAGTGCGCGGAGTGCGCATCGGCGGCTGGTTCTGCCGGCCAGATCGTCCGTGGCGTACCGGCTGTCTGCTTCTCAGAGGGTGTTGCCAAACCTCCCACGCAAACAGTCATCCTGAGGGAGGCGTCGCACCGCAGCCTGTTCTCACGACATTGTTTGGCGCCGACCGAAGGACCTTGCCGGCAGGACCGTGGGGCCGGGTTTCTGCGCGGGCCCTTGCCCCTCGTGCGCGGAGAGAAGGTCCTTCGGTCGCGCGCAGGTCATTGTATAACTTCTGGTTACACGTGGTGCGCTCCCTCAGGATGACATTGCTTCTTTCCATGCCTGAGGTTTGGCAACACCCTCTCAGGAATGGCAGGCGGCGCGTCCGTCTCTATGATGTAGCGGCGCGGCGCAGGCGGTCGCGGACGCCGGCCCAGGCGGGGGCGTCGGGGGGCGAGTCGATCAGGATCACGTCGCAGCCGGCGTCGTCCAGCTGGTGGAGCGCGGCGTACAGGCGGCTCGCGTACCCGGCCGGATCGTCCGGCATACGAACCACTGGCGCGATCCGCGGGTCGCGCGCATCCTCCAATAGCAGCGCGCCGACCCGATTTCCTCCATCGACCGATTCCGCGGCATCCGCCAGCACGCGCGCGCGTTCGTGGCGAGGGACGATGCGGACGGCCGCGCGCGGCGCGTAGTGGCGGTCCAGCATCCCGGGCGAGGGGCGGGCGGCGGTCGCGTCGGTGGCGGAGGAGGGGAGGGCCACCTCGCCGATCACCGGCCGCAGGTCATCCACCGAGATCGTCCCCGGGCGCAGCAGGGTGGGGACGGGGCCGGCCAGGCTGAGCACGGTGGACTCGATCCCCACGGGGCAGGGGCCGCCGTCCACGATCACGTCCACCCGCTCGCCCAGGCTGCGCGCCACGTGCTGCGCGGTGGTGGGCGAGACGCCGGTGGAGCGGTTGGCGCTGGGCGCCGCGACGGGGATGCCGGCCTCGCGCAGCAGCGCGTGCGCCACCGGGTGCGCGGGGACGCGCAGGGCGACGCTCGGCAGCCCCGCGGTGACGGAAAGGGGGATTGAATCGTGTTTGGGGAGGACGAGCGTGAGCGGCCCCGGCCAGAACGCCGCCGCCAGCCGCTCCGCCTGGTCCGGCCACGCGGAGGCGAGCGCGCGCGCCGCCGCCGCGTCGGCCACGTGCACGATGAGCGGGTTGTACGAGGGGCGCCCCTTGGCCTCGTAGATGCGTTGAATGGCGGCGGGGTCCAGCGCGTGCGCGCCCAGCCCGTAGACCGTCTCCGTGGGGAACGCCACCAGCCCGCCCCCGCGCAGCACCGCGGCCGGCTGGCGGAGCGCCGCGGGGTCGGGGTGCAGCGGGTCTACGTGCAGCAGGATCATGGGGTCGGGCGCGTTCCGGGGCCGCCGCGGCGGCCCGAAAAGGGAGCGCGCAAGTGCAAGCGGCAGGCCGCGGTACAGGGGGGGCGCCGCTGCCCGCGGACGGGTACGGGGTTTGCCTGAGCGAGTAGGGTAAGCGCGCCGGCGGTGGAGCGGCGCACGCCGCCGGAGACCGGGCCGACGATCAACCGGGAACCACCCCGAGAGGCTGCAAGGAGGACGAGATGTTCTGGATGTTCATGACGGCGCTCTGGGTGGTGATGCTGCTGGCCCCGCTGGCGCTGCTCGTCGCCCTGCTCCCCGCCGGCCGCGACTGCCCGCGCTGCGGGGGAGAGACCCTGCTGCTGCGGCAGCGGATGCTGCACTCCGTCCGCCGGTTCCTGGGCCGCCGCTGGTGCACCGCCTGCGGGTGGGAAGGGCTGATGCGCTACTCGCAAAACGTGCCGGTGCCCGCGATGGAAGTCGTTGAAGTGCGCGACGAAGCCGACGACGACGCCGTATGGCGCGGCGAGCGCGACGGCAACGTGTTCTGATTCTCCACTCGAAAAACGCAGTATCCCGCACCCGCGCAGGAATCGTCCCGCGCGGGTGCACTCGTTTGGGGGGTCTCTCCATCGACAAAAAACTTCAGCGGATCGTCGACAGGCATCGGGCTGCGTCCGCGGGTGCCCCTCCCCCGGTCCCTCCCCGTTCGTTCCTCACGGAGAGGGGAGAATTCGATCGTGCTGCGGCTGGATGCCGAGGGCCCCCGCGGAACGCGGTTCGTCGGCAGGCATAGGTCTGCGTCGGACGGGCGCCCCTTCTCCCGGCCTCTCCCCCAAAAACCCCTGGGGGAGAGGTGTCTCGCTTTGACAGGATGTTGCGCGCGCTGGCCCGGCCGAAGCGGGATCGAATTCTCCCTTCCCCCACGCAGTTTGTGGGGGAAGGGCCGGGGATGGGGGGCGGCCCACCATCCCGCGCGCCCATCCCTCCGACGCACTCCACAGGCGGCTTTTCACCAACCTCCCCCAGCAGTTTTGGGGGAGGTGGGCGAGTGGTGCTCGCCCGGAGGGGGCGGGCCTGGCATCATCCGAAGCGTGTTACCCTTGACTTTCCATCCCGGATCTGATATTTAGATAATCGTCTAATAGACGTGTGTCTAATAGACGAGCGTCTAATGATGCGCACCACGGGAGCCGATGCTGGACGAAACCCTGCGCGCCCTGGGAGACCCCACGCGGCGCGAGATCCTGCGGGTGCTGCGGGCCGGCGACCTGACCGCGGGCGAGATCGCGGGGCGCTTTCCCATGACGGCCGCATCCGTATCGCACCACCTGTCCGTGCTCAAGGAGGCCGGGCTGGTGCGGTCGGAGCGCAACGGGCGCAACCTGGTCTATTCGCTGGAGACGACGGTGTTCCAGGAGTTTCTTCAGCAGATGCTGGAACTGTTCGGCAAGGGAGACGAACGATGAAGAGCCGCTGGCTGGGGACCGCCGTGGCGGCGGCCATGTGGGCGTTCGCGCTGGCCGTCTACGCGCGCCTGCCCAACCGCGTCCCCTCGCACTGGAACCTGCAGGGCGAGGTGGACGGATGGATGGAAAAGCCGCTGGGGCCGCTCATGCAGCCCCTGATCGCGACGGTGATGCTGGGGCTGCTCTGGCTGCTTCCCCGCATCGACCCGCGGCGCGCCAACGTGGAGCGCTTTGCGGAGGACCGGCGGCTGCTCATCAACCTGATCATCCTCTTCATGGCCGTGGTGCAGGTGGCCACGCTGGGCCATGCGCTCGGCTGGCCGGTGCAGGTGGACCGGGTGATCATGGCCTCCGTCGGACTGCTGTTCGTGGGCCTGGGCAACTACCTGCCGCGCATCCGCAGCAACTGGTTCATGGGCATCCGCACCCCGTGGACGATGGACAACGAGCGCGTGTGGCGCGCCACCCACCGCGTGGGCGGGCGCACCTTCGTGGGCGCGGGGCTGGTGATGGCGCTCGCCGCGCTGCTGCCGGAGCCCGCGCGCGCCTGGACCACGGGAGCCGCCATCGCCGTGGCCGTGGCGGTGCCGCTGGTCTACTCGTACGTGGCGTACCGGCGCGACCTTGCCGGCCGGCCGATCTGACCCCGGGTGACTGGATCGATGATGATGAATACGATGAGCTTAAGCCGGCTGCGGCGCGGCGCGCTGGCGGGATTGGCGGCGGCGATGCTGGCCCTTCCCGCGGCCGCGCAGACATCCGAGGAAGATGCAGTCCAGGCCATGACCACGTGGCTGCGCGGGATCGATGCGGGCCGCGTGGCGGAGAGCTGGGACGGACTCGCCCCGCCGGTGCAGGGGATGGTCACGCGCGAGGTGTGGAGCCAGGTGGTGGGGCAGGCGCGCGCACCCTTTGCCGGCGCCGTGGTATCGCGGATGTTCGATGAGGCGCAGCCGATGCCGGCACCCTCCGGCGCCCCCCCGGGCGAGTTCCTGCGCCTGACCTTCGCGACCGACTTTGCAGGCGGCAGCACGGCGTCGGAGACGGTGGTGGCGATGCACGACGGCAGCCGGTGGTGGGCCGGGGCGTACTACATCGCACCGCGCATGGTGGGGCGTGTGGACTACTCCGCCCCCGCGGACGCGCCGTACACCGCCGTCGACGTCACCATCCCCACCCCCGCCGGCCACACGCTGGCGGGGACGCTCACCGTGCCCGGGAACGCATCCGGCCGCGTTCCCGCGGTGGTGCTCATCAGCGGCTCGGGCGCGCAGGACCGCGATGCGGGGATCCCCGTCGTCCCCGGCTACCGCTTCTTCCGGCAGATCGCGGACACCCTCGGCCGCCGCGGCATCGCCGTGCTGCGGCTGGACGACCGCGGCTGGGGCGCGTCCGGCGGCGACGTGGAGACCGCCACCACGGAGGACCTGGCCGACGACACGCGTGCCGCGGTGGAATGGCTGCGTGCGCGGCCCGAGATCGACCCCGCCCGCGTGGGCCTGGTCGGCCACAGCGAAGGCGCCATCATCGCGCCGATGCTGGCGGTCGACGACTCGCGGATTCACGCGATCGCGCTCCTCGCCGGGCCGTCGTGGACGGGGCGGCGCATCATGGACTACCAGCTGCGCGAGGCGCTGCAGGGGCAGGGGCTCGCCGGCGCCGCGCTGGACTCGGCGTTCGCCCAAGGCGTGCGGGAGCGCGACGCGGCGGCCGCGGGCTTTCCCTGGGTGCGGTGGTTCATGGAGCACGACCCCCTCCCCGTCGCGCGGCGGGTGCGCGCGCCCGTGCTGATTCTGCACGGGGAGACGGACCGCCAGGTGACGGCGGAGCAGGCGGAGGAACTGGGCGCGGCCATCCTGCAGGGCGGGAGCAGGGACGTGACGGTGACCGTCTTTCCGGATCTCAATCACCTGTTCGTTCCCGATCCCGTCGGCACCGCGGATCCCGAGAGCTACGCCGCCCTCCCCAGCAAGGAGGTGCCCGCGGAGGTGCTGGGCGCCCTGGCCGACTGGCTGGTGGAGCGCCTGGACGCCCGCTGACCGGACGAACGGACGTAGACCGCCCCCGCACCGGATCGCGATGCGGGGGCGGTTTGCCGCCGGGTGTGGACGGATCTCAGTTCGAGGGACCGTTCTCCTTCACCTGCCCGCGCACCTGCCCGCCGGGGATGGCGATGGTGTGCGTGTTGACGTACGCGCCGCCGGACCGCATCCGCGCCACCAGCTCCGCCATCGTCCCGCCGAACGCGATGGCGGGGCGCGGGATGAGGTTGGCCTGCGTGATGGTTCCCTCCGCCAGGATGCCGTTGGTGGTGATCCCCGCCGGATTGAAGCCGTACAGGAACACCACGACGGGCCCGTTCACCCCCTCCGCGGCCAGGTGGATGTGCGCCTGGGTGACGTTCTCGATGTTCGCCACCGTGAGCCGGTAGCGCAGCTCCGTGCCGTCTTCGCTCAGCCAGAAGTTCGCGTGGCCGCGGGATTTGGTGGTGTTCGCCGGCACCTCTTCGCCGCCGGACTGCGACGCGTTGAAGTGGTGGGATTCGCCGCGGTCCATCAGCACGGGGATGTCGATGGCCTGCGGGGCGGTGGCGGGCTCGCCGCACGCGAGGGCGAGGGTGCACGCGACCGCGGCGAACGGAATGGAAGTGCGCATGGCAGCCTCCGGAGAAGGGAGAAAGGATCGGGAAGGCGCCCTTCACGCAGCATTCCCGGTGCCGTGCCCCACCCGTTTCTCCCCACCCGCGCATCCCTCTATCGGCCAGCCGTTTGCGGCCTCCTCGCACGCACCGAAAAGCCGCTGCAGGTGTAGACGCCGCGCCCCGATTCTCCGCATCCTGTGCCGTATCGAGACACCCGATTCGTCGATCAGCACTGCACTCCCAACGTCTGGAGGGCGGGGAATCGAGGTGGTTCGAAGGGGATCGAACTGGCGCCGGCGGGGTGCCCTCCCCGCTCGTTCCTCGCGGAGAGGGAGAATTCGATTGCGCTTCGGAAGGTGCGTCGCACCTCCCTCCCCCACGCAGTTTGTGGGGGAGGGGCGGGGAGGGGGGCGCTGGCCCCGCGCGCGGATCTGTCGAAAGAAACGTATCCCCCGCCTCACACCAGGATGCTGCCCTCGGCGCGGCGCAGGCGGTGGATGCGGACGCGGCTCTCGACGCCGGGGGCGGAGGGCTCCATGAGCTCGGCCGCCTGGTCCACCACCCAGCCGGTGTCGCGCATCAGGCGAAAGAAGTCGCCGGCGTACACGCGACCGGGGTCGGCGATGAGCACCGTGCCGCCCGGCGCGGTGACGCGGGGAAGGAGCGCCGCCAGGACGGGCCCATTGCGCTGCTCGTACAGCACGTCCGCCGCGATCACCAGGTCGTAGCCCCACCCCCCGCGCGGCTGCCGCCAGTCCAGCGACTCCGTCCGCAGGGGGGGCAGCCCGTTGCGCTCGGCGTTGGCGCGGGCGAAGAGAAGGGCGTCGTCGTACCAGTCGGTGGCCACCACGTCCGCGCCGCGGCTGGCCAGCGCCAGCGAGGGGAGCGCCACGCCGCACCCCAGCTCCAGCACGCGCACGCCCGTCCAGGCATCCACTTTCGCACTTTCGCACTCCCGCACTTTCGCACTGCCGTCCTCCAGCAGGTACCGCGCGAGCGCCCGCGCCGACGGCCACAGCTCCGCCCAGTACGGCAGCCGCTCGTCGCCCGCGAACTCCTTTTCGTCGATCAGCTCGTCCGCAGCGCGGGGAAGGATCAGCTCCACCGCCCATTCCGCGTGCTCGAACCGCTCCTCGCGCACGTCGAAGCGCGCCCGCAGCCCGGCTTCAAGGCTCCTCATCCGCCCCTTTGCTCCCCACGCGTTTCTTGCCGCACCCCCGGGCGCGGGCCTACCTTGGCCCGTCACGCGCGACAAGCTTTCGTCGCGCGCTCGTCCCGGTCAACCCAAGGGGGGTGTGATGGCGTGGCGCCGTCCCTTTGAACGCCGGCTTCGCCGTGCGCTGCTGATGTTTGCCGTGCTCCCCTCGCTGCTGCTGGTGGGGCTGGGCGCGTACGCCGTGTCGCAGGCCGTGCGCCTGTCGCACGCGGGCGGCGCCTGGGAGCGCGCGGGCGCCAGCGGCGGCGAGCTCATCCGCCGCGCCGAGCAGTCCGGCGACCCGGTGCTGGTGCAGGCCGCCCGCAGGCACCGGGACGAGCTGGAGGCGTCCATCACCAACGCGCGGCGGTGGGAGTACCTGCTCAACCGCTCCGTGGCGCTCATCCCGCTGGTCGGCCTGCTGATCGGCGGGGTGCTGGCGGTGCTGGCGCTGCGCGCGTCGCGGCGGATGGGGCGGCGGCTTTCGCACCCGGTGGAGGAGATGGCGGGATGGGCGCGGATGGTCGGCCGCCGCGAGGCCCTCCCCGCCGACGACGGTCTGGCCGCCGCGGACGAGTTCGCCGTGCTGCGCCGCGCGTTCCGGCGCATGGAGGCCGAGCTGGCGCACGCGCACCAGGCGGAGCTGGAGGCGGAGCGCGCCCGCACCTGGGTGGGGATGGCGCGGCGGGTGGCGCACGAGCTCAAGAACCCGCTCACGCCCATGCGCTTTGCGCTCAGCACGCTGCACCGCGCCGCGCCGGACCGCGAGGACGCGCGCGAGGCGCTGGAGGTGCTGCAGGCCGAGTCGGCGCGGCTGGAGGAGCTGGCGCGCACCTTCGCGCAGCTGGGCCGCATGCCCGACGGGCCGCAGAGCGAGGTGGACGTGCGGGAGATGCTGGAGTACCTGCTGCGCACCCACCTGCCCCCGCACGTGGCGTCCGACCTGCGCGCGCCCGAGTCGCTGCCGCTGGTGACGGGCCACCACGACGCGCTCAGCCGCGCGTTCGCCAACCTGCTGCTGAACGCGGGTGAGGTGGTGTCGCAGGCGGGACGCGGCGCCGTGGCGGTGGAGGTGCGCCAGGCGGAGGGGGAGGTGGAGGTGCGCGTGCTGGACGACGGGCCCGGCATCGCGCCGGAGAACGTGGAGCGCGTGTGGGAGCCGGACTTCACCACCAAGGCGCGCGGGACGGGGCTGGGGCTGGCGCTGGTGCGGCAGACGGTGCAGGCGCACGGCGGCCGCGTTTGGGCCCGCAACCGCCCCGAAGGCGGCGCCGAGTTCGGCGTCGTCCTCCCCGCCGGCACCCCCACCCCCGAGCCCGCCCTCTCCGCCGCTACGTCAGGGGATTCGCAGGGTTGAGCCAAACCCATCCAGGTTTGTCGCTGATCCCAAGAAGCTCACTCCTCACGTCCCGGTAGCGGACGGTCCTGCCGAATCTCCCGCTCCCATGCGGCGGGGTCTTCGATCTCAGCGAATGCTCCCGCCTCTGCCAAGCGCTGGAGCGCAGCAAGTGCTGATCGCCCCCTGGCGCGCCGCGCCTCCTGCGCCTCGGGCTCAAGAAAGGTAATCTTTACCTCCGTATCCCCCTCCAGCTTCGGTGGCGCATCGATCCAGACAATTTGGTCGCCGCGGAGCAGCGCCCGGTAGGTTTGCTCCATCCTGGTTTCTCCTGAGCGTGGCAGCGCTGAATATAGTTCACCTCGCGCGCTGCCACATTCCCGCCCCACATCCACCCCACCTTCCCCACGGACCGCCACTCGCGCAGATTCGTCGTCCACATCATCAAACGGGAGATGGGATGCGCGATCGGGAGGAGATCCTGCGGCGGACGGAGACGTTCGTGCGGGAGCGGATGCACGGCGAGGGTACGGGGCACGACTGGTGGCACGTGGACCGGGTGCGGCGGACGGCGCTGCGGCTTGCGCGCGAAGAGGGCGCGGACCCGTACGTGACGGAGCTCGCCGCGCTGCTGCACGACGTGGCCGACCACAAGTTCCACGACGGCGACGAGACCGCCGGC
Source organism: Longimicrobium sp. (assembly GCA_035635315.1). Classification (GTDB taxonomy): domain Bacteria; phylum Gemmatimonadota; class Gemmatimonadetes; order Longimicrobiales; family Longimicrobiaceae; genus Longimicrobium. The sequence goes on along the minus strand of DASQBH010000871.1, from coordinate 3,883 downwards.
CCCCGCGCCGCCCGTGTCTGGCTCACGGAGGCCGGCGCCGACGAGGCGACGACGGATCACGTGTGCGCCATCATCGCCGCGCTGTCGTACAAGGGCGCCGGCGTCCCCACGCCGATGGCCACGCCCGAGGGCGCCGTGGTGCAGGACGCCGACCGGCTGGACGCCATCGGCGCAATCGGCATCGCGCGCACGTTCGCGTACGGCGGCAGCCGCGGCCGGCCAATGCACGACCCCGAAGCCGCGCCGGAGCTGCACGACAGCTTCGACCGCTACAAGGCGAGCGCCGGGCCCACCATCAACCACTTTCACGAAAAGCTGCTCCTGCTGCGAGACCGGATGAACACGCCGGCGGCCCGCCGCATCGCGGAGGACCGCCACCGGTTCATGCAGGAGTTTCTGGACCGCTTTCACCGCGAGTGGGATGGCGCGGATGGCGATTTAAAGTAGGCGCGGGAGACTTGACAATCGTCCAAGAAAGCGTACGTTAGGAACATCATCCCCGGAGGTAATACTCCGGGCCCCCTCGGTCTGCGGGCCGGGGGGTTTTTTCATGCCCCTCAACAGCCAGGCACCATGAAGCGCGTGGCATTCCTGATCGACCGGCTTCAACCTTTATCAGCGCGAAGTTGAGCGGCTTACAAAGGCCCCTGTGAAGTGGCTGGATCTGTCGAAGCTCTGCGGAGCATACCTGCAGGCCGTACGATCAGCTGTGGGGTAACGGGTCGATCTCACCTCCGTCACGTACTTTTCGGCGCTCGCTACGCACCTGATTCCGAACAACCCCGAGGTGGTAAAGCGTCACCAGACCTATGTTGCGGCGTTGCAGAGCACCGGTGTCGAAGTAGTGCTTTCCCGATTCAAGGAGAAGACCGTCGCGTGCCCCGTATGTGGAAGCCGCATCAAGCGCCACGAGGAAAAAGAGACAGACGTGGCGCTCGGCCTTCGGTTGATCGAACTGTTTGCGGCGAACGCCTGTGATACCGACCTCGTACCGGCGATCCGAACCGCGAAGCGCATGTATCCCGATCATCCGGTGGGCGTGGCGTTCCCATTCATGCGACACAACGCCGAGCTCCGTGCGATTGCAGACTACACCTTCAACATCAGCCAGCGAGATCTTCAGCGAGCCCAGCTACCGTTGCAGATACACGTGGATGGCCGAGTGCTGACGAAGCCATCCACGTGGTGATCACAGCGCGCCCTTCTCCCACGGGCCCCAGATGGCGTAGGTGCCGCCGGTGGCCGTGGTCGTGGCGCTGGTGCCGCCCTGGATGTTGAAGAACAGCGTCTTGCCGTCGGGGCTGAAGCACGCGCCGGCGAACTCGGCCGAGGGGCCGGCCGTGCGCACGAAGTCGAAGATCCGGCCGTCGGGCGTCAGCCCGCGGAGGAACTGCTCGCCCGCGCTGTCCTCGCAGATCACCAGGCCGCCGCGGGGGCTCATGCACAGGTTGTCGGGGCTGTCCAGCACCTCGCGCGACGGCGACTCGAAGATCAGCGTCAGCTCCCCCCGGTCATCGCCCGTGGGACGGTAGGCCCACACCTGCCCCGCCCCCACGTTGCCGCCGCTGGTGGCGTTGAAGTACACGTTCCCCTCGCCGTACCAGCACCCCTCCAGCCGCTGGAACACCGCCGCGCCCCGCGCCCACCCCTGCTGGAACACGGCGGACACGTTCGCCTCCGCGGCGGCGGGATCCGGATCGGGAACGTCCACCCACCCCGCCTCCAGCGTGGCGCCCACCGTCTGCCCGTTCACCGTCACGTAGCTGGGCCGTCCGCGCACCGCCAGCATCTGCAGCCGCCCGCCGGCCGCGAAATTCCCCGGCTGCGCGGGAAGAAAGCGGTAGAACCCGGCGCCCCGGCCCCCCGCAAAGGCGGGGTCGTACGTCATGTCCTCCGTCAGGTAGGCGATGCCGGAGCGCGGGTCCACCGCCATCGCCTCGTGGACAAAGCGGCCCATCGCCCGCAGCGGCACCGGCTCCACCTCCTCGTCCGCATCCGCCCGCACCTCGAAGCAGTAGCCGTGCGCCCGCTCGTATCCCGCCGCGGGCCCCACCGTCGTCTCCTCGCAGGTGATCCACGATCCCCAGGGCGTGGGGCCGCCGGCGCAGTTGGTGTGCGTGCCGCTCAGGCTCACGAACTCGCGCACCAGCTCCACCGACCCGTCGCGCCCCTGCCGCACCTCCAGCGTCATGGTGCCGCCGCCGGACTTGCGGTCGTACGCGCGCACGCCGGGGCCCAGCAGCCGCGCGCTGGCGGCGGGGTCGCGGATCTCGTGGTTGCGCACCAGCCGCACCGTGTCGTCGCCCGCCGCGAACGCCGCCATCCCGTCCATGCCGTACTGCACCGTGAGCCCCGGGTTGGCCAGCGACGGCGATCGCGTGGTGCTGAGCTTGCGCGCGGTAAAGCCCTCCGGTATCCACAGCTCCGGCACGGTGGCGCTGGGCATCAGCGGCCCGTAGCCCAGCGCGCGCGGCACGGGCCCCATCGCCCGCGAGCAGGCGGACAGCCCCTGCAGCGAAGGCGCCAGCAGTGCGCCGCCGCCCAGCACGGCGGCGTGGCGAAGAAAGGTGCGGCGGTCGAGATCGTGCGTCATGCTGCGTCCGGGAGCAAAGGGTGGATCGGATCGATGGATGATTTACGCCGTGGCGCGTCCCTCGGCCAGTCTTGCCGCGTAACACGGCTGTCGCGAACGGAACGGGAGGGTGTGTGGGGGAAGGGACGATGGAGGGCCGCGTCTGCGTGGTGACGGGCGCGACGGCGGGGATCGGGCAGGCGGCGGCGATGGAGCTGGCCCGGCGCGGCGCCACCGTGGTGCTGGTCGCCCGCAGCCGCGACAGGGCGGAGCGCACGCGCGCGGAGGCCGTCCGTGCGGCGGGGCACGACCGCGTGGGCGTGGTGCTGGCGGACCTGTCGGTGCAGGCGCAGGTGCGCGCCGCCGCGGCGCAGGTCCTGGAGCGCTGGCCCGCGGTGCACGTGCTGGTGAACAACGCCGGCCTCTACACGCGGCGGCGGGAGGAGACGGCGGACGGGATCGAGATGCAGCTGGCCGTGAACCACCTCGCCCCCTTCCTGCTGACCAGCCTGCTGCTGGACCGGCTGCGGGCCAGCGCCCCGGCGCGCGTGGTGACCCTGAGCTCCGGCGCGCACCGCTTTGCCGCGCCGCGCTGGGACGACCTGGGGATGCGAAGCGGATACAACGGCCTGCGCCAGTACTCCAACACCAAGCTGTACAACGTGCTCTTTACCCGCGAGCTGGCGCGGCGCAACCCGGCGCCCGTGCTCACCGCCAACACCATGCACCCCGGCGTGGTTGCCACGGAGATCCTGTTCGGCGGATGGGCGCCGCTGCGGCTGTTCAAGCGCTGGATGCGCACGCCGGAGCACGGCGCCCGCACCGTCGTCTACCTCGCCTCGTCCCCCGACGTGGCGGCCGTGACGGGCGAGTACTTCCAGGATGAGCGCCCCTCCCCTGTCTCCCCCGCCGCGCTGGATGAAGACGCCGCGCGCTGCCTGTGGGAGATCAGCGAGCGGATGACGGGATTGCAGCCGGGTGGATGACCGTGGATCGCCGCTTGGGAGGGCCTGGAGGATGGAGGAGCTTGCTTCGGGATTTCTGCGGGCGTAATCTACGTGCCGGTTCCGCTCCTCATTGGCCATCGACGTGACCGCTGCCTCCGCATCCGACGCCGAAGCACTCTCCTGCGCCACCGTGGCCCGGTACGCCGGCCGCTGGGCGCGGAGCGTCGCGCGTCCCGCATCGGCGGATGACGATCGTCCCGAGCCGCCGGTGCCGTGGTTCGTCGACGGCTTCGCGGGCGCGGACCTGCAGCGCGCGGCCCTCCGCGGCGCCACCATTCAGCCCGCCGCCCTCCTCGCCGTGCAG
>DASQBH010000870.1:0-2431 GCA_035635315.1 Longimicrobium sp. | reverse complement strand
CAGCCGGTCCAGCAGGCCCAGCAGGTTCTCCACGTCGGCCAGGTGCAGGCCGGTGGTGGGTTCGTCCAGCACGTAGATCCCACCCTTGTCGCCCATGTGGGTGGCCAGCTTGAGCCGCTGCCGCTCGCCGCCCGAGCGGCTGGGCGAGCGAGAGGTGGCCGAGGCCGACGCCAGTTTGGCGCGCCATCTGGTGTAAGCCCTCCTTCCGCGATCCGAACCCGGCAGATCAATCCCGAACTTCTTTCTTGTACGATGCCGCTCGCGCAAGCATGTTAGCGGGGGTGGTGAGGGAAACGAACGATTCTTTATCCTAGGAGGTCGTGAATGCGAGCGGGACATCTAGTGACGGCGCTGCTCATCTCGATGCCGGTGACTGCGCAGGTCGCCACACCAACGGGGCATTGGGGAGGCATCATGCTCCCGGAGTTGGAAACGCGTACGGAGTACGGCCTCCACTTTGTGGGATTCACGCAATATGGAAAGGAGATGTTTCCCGGCACCCGCACGTACACCTTTACGCCCTACAACGAGATTGACGAAACGCTCGGCTTCAACTTCGTCACTCGCACCGACTCTAGGATCGTACCCAAGCGCTCTTCGGCGCGTACGGCGCTCACCAGCAGGCGGACGTGGATGTTCGGCATTGTGGATGATCGTGTCACAGAGTTCCTGCAGAATGACGCGATCCACTGGGCCAACTTCCGCGAAGACTCACTGGAGCGGGTGCCCCGCAGGCCAACCGACACGCCGACGCGCACGTCGCTAGGCCCAAGCAAGGGGCTGAGAGACCCCATCCTCGGCTTCTCGCAGGAGTTCTTTCTGCGCCTGCAAAACACCCGGCGCTTCGGGGGGCGAGAGGAAATCGTCCCCACACCCTTCTTCGTGGGGGCGGGCATCGCGCTCTCCACCATAAACCACGAGATGTTTCTCCAAGCGGGCGCCAACGTGCTCGAGATCGACCTGCGCCCGCGCTCGGCCAACAATCCCACCCGCTTTACCCCCTCGATTCCAGGAGTCCTGGCGCTCCGCACCGTGGGGATTGGGGGCATGGTGCGCTCTGGCGTGTTGCTTCCGGCGAGCCTCTTTGATGACCTGACTGCCAGCTACACCAACGTGCAGGGAGTCACGCGTTTCGGGCTGGAGATCTTCCGCATCCCGGTGAACGCCGAATTGGCAGCCACCAGCGCCAGTGGGTTCTTCGTGCGCACCCGTACAACCGAAGAGCTGGCCATCGCCCGCGAGATAGGCTCAGATCCCAAGGACGTGTACGAGTCCAAGACCCCGCTGCGGGAGTGGTTCGTGGCGCTGCGCGTGCGGGCCGGCGGGTTCACCTTCGAAACGTACAACGACATGATCGGTGGCAAAGACAAGGGCCCTAGCTTTGGAGCCCACGTCAACTTTGAGGTCAGCAACCTGGGGTTCCGCCGATGAGCCGCCGCCTCTACTTCCTGCCGCTCGCGCTGTCGCTGGCGCTGAGCGGGTGCGGGATTCACCTGGGAATCTACAAGGCGCCGCGGTACGATCCCTACCGTCCGCGCGTCACCAGCGAGCAGGTGGTGATCCACGTGGAGAAGACGCCGCCGCTGCAGTGGATCACGGTGCGAGAGTCGGGACAGCTCATCCAGGGGCTGCCGGTGGTGCTGGAGTTGTCGACCGAAGACACGCTCACATGGGCGGCCCTGGCGAACCGCTTCGTCCTGTACGAGTTGCAATCCAAGGAGAGCGGCACGATGGAGCGCGTCGACACCTTCCCCGTCTTTCCCGTCACAACCATCGAGGTGAACGGCGGGGTGGCGACGACACGCACGGGAACGCTGTCGAGCTACCCAGGCTTGGACTCCGGGGACGTTGAGACGGCCCGGCAGGCCGGAGCGGCGGCCCTGCGGCGCATGACAGAACTCGACCTGCAGGAGGAGCAAACGCTGCTGCTGGTGTGTCCTGGTACGCGCGAAAAGGCCAAGTGCATGATCCAGGGGAGGGCGTACGAGCTCCACATCCAGCGCCCCCTCCGTGCCTCGGAAAAGCCGGCCGCCGCCGCCCAGGCGCGAAGTACCGCGGCGGTGTACCCGTTCCGCATCGAGAATCGCAGCATTCCGGTGACCATCGCCGCGGGAGTGGTCCTGCTGGTTGGGTTCCTACAATGGGCCACCGGGTAAACGAACCGGATTTTATCGCTCAGCCAGCTAACGCCCAACGCGGAATCTGCCGGCTATACCACCCGCTAGCGGAGAACACGCGCGCTTGGGAGATGCTTGGCACCGATGAACAACTGGTGTGCCTCACCGTTTACGGCGCGGGCGCAAGAGAGGTGGTGCGGCGGCTGACGGCCTGACCGTCCGCACGGCGCGGATTCGGCCCCGGCGAGAGCTTCGCCGGGGCCGCTTGTGTCCGTAGAATGAATAGGCTTCGTGACGCGGCGGCTCAGCGCGCC
>DASQBH010000869.1:0-2782 GCA_035635315.1 Longimicrobium sp. | reverse complement strand
GAAGAATCTTTATCGGAAACGCGCGGGGCTTCTCGCGTCGAGCCCCATCGTGACCGACAGCACTGAGGACCCAGCATAAAGATTCTTCGGTCGGCGCCAGAGTCTCCCGCGGAAAGCAGAGCATCGCGTGGCGCCTCCCTCAGAATGACAGTCTGGTCGGATCTGGCATCATCGTTCTTGCTCCGCCCGCCGGACGTCGGCGCCGGGCGGCTCACTTCCGCCGACGCCCCGCTCGGGCCGGGGGCGTGCCGGCGGCGTCTGCCGCCGAAGCCTCGCCGGTGCCCACGAAGATGCCCTTTTCGCGCAGGCGCTTGACCAGCGCGGCGCGCGTCTTTGCGTCCGCGCTCAGGCGCAGCAGCGTGGGCGTGATGGCCGTCACGTGCGCGCCGCCGATGGACGTTACGCGGCCCGCCGTTTCGGCGTCGGGGCAGTCCACCAGCACCGCGGGGGCGATGCGGATGGTGCGCACCGCCTTCATCCAGTCGCGCACCTGCCGCGCCACGTTGTCGGGCACGCCGCCGCGCGACACGCCCTCCAGCGTCCGGAGCACCTGCGCGGAGGTGATGCCCTGCTCGGCCGCGCGCAGCACGGACGCGCGGGTGAGCCGGAAGAGCGCGCCCACGCCGCTCCCCGTGCGCTCGGCCATGCGCCCCAGCTCCGCTTCCGCGCGCGGGGCGGGGGCCAGGAACACGATCTCGAAGTCCGGCTGCACCACCACCTCGCCGCCGCCGGGCTCGGGCGCCAGCTCGAAGTCGTCCACCTGCCCCAGCAGGTACCGCCCGGCCTCGGTCAGGCCAAAGGCCACGGCGCCGTCGGCCGTGAGGCCCAGCGTGGCGCACCCCAGCGGCAGCAGCCGCCGCGCCAGAAAGGTCAGCAGCACGTTGGCCCACAGCTCTTCCCACCCCTCCTCTGTCGTGGGCTCGCTGTTCCAGAACGACCGGGCGCGGACCCGGGGCCCGTCCGGTCCCAGGAACGGGTTGGTTTCCTGCGCGTGGTACCGGGCGAACTCCGCGAACCGTAGCAGGGCGCCGGAGGGGGTGGACAGGAAGGCGGCGGAGAGTGCCGCCCGTGCATCCAGCGAACGCTCCTCCACCTGAAACCCCAGGGAGGCGCCGAAGAACTCCAGTTCGCCGGAGCCGCCGTACGACGTCAGGTTGCGCTGCGGCAGCGCCCGGAGCGCCGAGAGCGCCTCCTTCAGCCGCTCCCCCTCGCCGCGGGCCAGCCACGCGCGGCCGGTACGCGTGGCCTCGAGGCGCATGCGGTTGCCGGAGCTCTTCACGGCCACCAGCCGCAGCACGGCGGCAAAATGCACAGCCAGCCTCACGCGCTCCGCCGCCTCCCCGTCGCCCCGCTCGTCCTCGTCGTACACCTCTTCGTCGTCCTCAGGGGCGGGCGCGCCCGTCGCCGCGAAGCGCTCCACCCACTCCGGCACGGCTGCCAGGCGCGCGGCGATGGCGCGCTGGGCGCGCACGTACAGCGAGCGGTCCGCCGTGCGCATGGCGATGGGCTCGGTGGCCGCCTCTACCAGCACCGCCGTCATGTCGCCCACGCGGAACGGCGCGGCGAACGTTTCCCGCACCTGCACCGGCTGAGGGACCGCGGCCGTGCCGGACATGCGCGCGGCCACCGCGGGAAGCAGCCCCACCACCGCCTCGGCCGCGCGGCCCACGGAGACGAACACCAGAAGGTACCGCAGCCCCGCCGCCAGCGCGGCGGCAACCGTCTCCGGCTTTGCGTCAGGCACCAGCGCGCAGACGGAGCGCAGCGGCACGCCTCGCGGATGGACGGCCAGCGCCTGCACCAGCGCCCGCAGCGCCTGCGCGACGCCCGGAAAAACCAGGCGCGGCCGTTCCTTGGCCGTCAGCCGCTGCTCCTCCCACTTGATGAGCTTGCGGTGCGTCTCGGCCGCCAGAAAGCCGCGCACCCAGGCGGCGGAAGACGCGGTGTCGGCCGCCAGCTTTCGGTCCGGGGCGGTGTAGTAGCTGCGGCCCGGCGGGGCGATGCGGTGCGACTGCAGCGTGTCGAGCTGGTCCACCACGTATTCCTGCCCCAGCCTTCCCTCGATCCCCGCCAGGGGGCACAGCCGCTCCGCCGCGCGCAGCGCGACCAGCAGCGGGCGCAGCGCCGGATCAAGCCCGTACAGGGTGCCGCGCCCCGTGGGGGCCACCAGCAGCCCCGCCTCTTCCAGCTCTCTGCCGAGCTTGCCCAGCGACGCCGGCGCAAAGCCCTCTCCGGGCTTGATGGCGATGAATGCGCGCCGCGCCCCGGTCGACAGTGCCTCCCACCGCGGCAGATCGCGCAGCACCTCGTTCCAGTCCAGGTCGTGCAGCTTCACGCGGCTGCCTCCATCTCACGCCCTGCCTCGCCGTCCTCTCTCACCTCCGCCGCGTCGGCGATGCGGTACTCGTAGCCCTGCTCGCAGAGAAAGAGCTGGCGGCGCAGCGCGTACTCCTGCTCGTCCGTGTCGGCGCTGACCAGGGTGTAGAAGTGGGCCTGGTTGGCGCCGGGCTTGGGGCGAAGGATGCGCCCCAGCCGCTGCGCCTCTTCCTGCCGCGAGCCAAAGGTGCCGGAAACCTGGATGGCCACCGACGCGTCCGGCAGATCCACCGCGAAGTTGGCCACCTTGCTCACGGCCAGCACGGGGATGCGTCCCTCGCGAAAGTCTAGGTACAGCTGGTCGCGCTTCCGCTGCGGGGTGCTGCCCTTGAGCAGCGGCACGTCCAGCTCGCGCGCCAGCTGGTCCAGCTGCTCCACGTACATCCCGATCACCAGCGCCGGCTCT
>DASQBH010000868.1:0-4726 GCA_035635315.1 Longimicrobium sp. | reverse complement strand
CTGGGGGAGGTTGAACTTCGATCCCGCTTCGACAGACAACCATCGCGCTGGGAACTCCCGGTTGCGGACGCGCAGGTGCCCGGGATGCCGCACACGGCCGGGCCGCCGAGTCCGCGCAGGCGGACTTTGTTCCGTTGTTGCAGCGAATTGATTCGCCCGGGACGAGGCCGGCGGTGATTGATGATTGTGCCGTTGCGTGAGGGATGCGCGCCCGGAGGGCCGAGAACACGGCGCGGATGCACGGACGTGGCGGAAACGCTCCGATCAGGGTGAGCGCCGGGGGCTCGGCGCCGTTGGGCACAGTTGTATCGTGCCCTACGGCGCGCGCAGCCCGGCCCGGAGCGCAGCGGAGGGACACGCCCCAACCCGCTGTTCCCAAAGCAGTTGCGCGATAAGAAGACAAAGCAGTCAGGCCGTGACCAACCCTAAAGCCCTCAAGGGGAGAGCGTGATGGCAACGATCCTCGAAGAAGAGCGCCAGACGGCCCAGGCGTCGCCGGTGCGCATGGAGGTCACGGACGGGCTGGCCGTGATCACCCTGAACGACCCCGCCCGCCCCGTGAACGTGATCTCCGAGGGCCTGCTGCGCGAGATGGGCGCGCTGCTGGACCGGCTGGAGAACGGCGAGGGCGGCGTGCGCGCGGCCGTCATCGTCTCCGAAAAGAAGGGGACGTGGATTGCCGGGGCCGACATCGAGGAGTTCAAGAACTTCCAGGAGCCCGCCGACGCCGAGGCCGCCAGCCGCGCCGGCCAGGAGCTGCTGGACCGCCTGGAGCGCCTGCGCATCCCCGTCGTCGCGGCCATCGACGGCGCCGCGCTGGGCGGCGGGCTGGAGACGGCGCTCGCCTGCACCTACCGCATCGCCAGCGACTCCCCGAAGACCAAGCTGGGACTGCCGGAGGTGCAGCTGGGGATCATCCCCGGCGCGGGCGGCACGGCGCGGCTGCCGCGGCTCATCGGCCTGCGCGCCGCGCTGGACCTGATGCTCACCGGCAAACAGCTGGACGCGCGCCGCGCCATGAAGGCGGGGATCGTGGACGAGGTCGTGCCGCAGCCCGTGCTCCTGGAAGTCGCCAAGCGGCAGGCGATGGGGCTGGCCGCCAAGAAGGTGCAGCCCCGGGCCGCGCGCCGCGTCGGCTCCCCCGAGCGGCTGGAGAACCTGCTGCCCATGCGCAAGCTGATCTTCAGCAAGGCGCGGCAGGGGGTGGTGGAAAAGACGCACGGGCTGTATCCGGCGCCCCTTCGTCTTCTCAAGGTGGTGGAGGCCGGGCTGGACAAGGACGTGCAGCAGGCGCTCGACCTGGAGGCCCGCGCGTTCGGCGAGCTGGCGGTGACGCCCGAGGCGCGGTCGCTGGTGCACGTCTTCTTTACCAGCACCGCGGCCAAGAACGACGTGGGCCTGGGCGATGACGTCAAGCCCAGGGACGTGGACCAGATCGCCGTCGTCGGCGCCGGCTTCATGGGCGCGGGGATCGCGGCGGCGTCGGCGGAGAGCGGCATCCGCGTGCGGCTGAAGGACGTGAAGCCCGAGGCGGCGGCCAAGGGGCTGCGCACCGCGCGCGAGTCGCTGATCAAGAGGGCCAAGCGCAAGAAGATGCGCCGCTTCGAGGTCACCAAGCTCGTGGACCGCGTGCAGCCGACCACGGAGTACAGCGGCTTCCACGCATCCGACGTCGTCGTCGAGGCCGTGTTCGAGGACCTGAGCCTCAAGCACCGCGTGATCAAGGAGATCGAGGAGCACGCGGGCGAGGGCGTGGTCCTGGGATCCAACACGTCCACGATTCCGATCACGAAGCTGGCGGAGGCCTCGTCGCGGCCGGACCACGTGATCGGGCTGCACTTCTTCTCCCCCGTGGAAAAGATGCCGCTGGTGGAGATCATCACCCACGCGGGGACGGCGGACTGGGTGACGGCCACGGCGCACGCGTACGCCAAGAAGATCGGCAAGACGCCGATCGTGGTGCACGACTCGCCGGGCTTCTACGTCAACCGCATCCTCAGCCCGTACATGGCCGAGACCGCGCTCCTGCTGCAGGAGGGCGTGCGGATCGAGGAGCTGGACCGGGCGATGACGGAGTGGGGATTCCCCGTGGGCCCCGTGCCGCTCTACGACGAGGTGGGGCTGGACGTGGCGCAGAAGTCGGGGAAGATCATGGCCGAGGCGCTCAGCGACCGCATGAGCACCCCGCCCACGGTGATCGATAGGATGGTGGAGGACGGCCGGCTGGGGCGAAAGAACCTCAAGGGCTTCTACAAGTTCGGGGAGGATGGAAAGAAGCAGGGCCCCGACGAGTCGGTCTACGCCCTGATCGGCAACCCGGCGAAGAAGGAGATCCCCCGCGCGGAGCTGCAGGACCGGCTGGGGCTGATCATGATCAACGAGGCGGTGCGGACGCTGGAAGAGGGCGTTCTGCGCTCCGCCCGCGACGGCGACGTGGGCGCGGTGTTCGGCATCGGCTTCCCCCCGTTCCGCGGCGGCCCGTTCTGGTACGTGGACACCAACGGCGCGCAGAACGTGCTGGACCGGCTGCGCGCGCTGGAGCAGCGCTTCGGCGCGCGGTTCCGCCCGGCGAAGATGCTGGAGGAGATGGCGCGCGACGGCAGGAAGTTCTTTCCGGAAGACGCGTGACGGCGGCCGCGGCTCCGGTGGAGGTGGCGCCGGGCGTCCACCGCATCTCCGTCCCCCTCCCCTTTCCCCCGCGCGAGGTGGCGGCGTGGGTGATCGAGGGGGACGAGGGGCACGTGCTGGTGGACACCGGCATCGACACGCCCCCCGCCCGCGGCGCCCTGCGCGACGCCGCGACGGAGATCGGCGTTACGCCGGAGTCGCTGCGGCACGTGGTCCTGACGCACGCGCACATCGACCACTACGGCCTGGCAGGCCCCGTGCGCGAGTGGAGCGGCGCCGCCGTCGCCATCCACGAGCGCGAAGAGGAACTGGCGACGCGCTGGGTAAAGGGGTGGAAGGACGACCGCGCGGCCGTGGCGGAGAACTTTGCCATGAGCGGGATTCCGCTGGAGCTGGCGGATGCGCTGCTGGCCGCGTCGGACCGCATCCACGTGCGCTACGAGCACTACCCGCCCGACATCCTGCTCCAGGGAGAGACCGGCTCGCTTCCGGGGGGCGGCGGATGGGAGTGGATCCTTACGCCCGGCCACTCGCCGGGGCACGTGACGGTCTACCATCCGCTCACGCGCGTGCTGATCGTGGGCGACCACGTGCTGCCGCGCATCTCGCCCAACATCGGCGCGGACCTGTACGCGGAGAACCCGCTGGCGGACTACCTGGCCTCGCTGGGCAGGCTGCGCGAGCTGCCGGTGGACCTGGTGCTGCCTTCGCACGGCGAGCCGTTCGGGGACCTGGCGGGGCGCATCGACTGGATCGTGGCGCACCACGAGGAGCGCACGGCGCAGACGCTGGACGCGCTGGACCAGCCCCGCACCGCCTTCGACGTGACGCTGCGCCTGTTCCCCGACCTGCCGCCGGACAACTTCCTTCACGCGCTGCGCGAGGCCCGCGCGCACCTGATGTACCTGCGCGGCCTGGGCGCGGTGGAGCGGGACGTGCGGGAGGGGCTGGAGGTGTGGGGGCGGGGGTGAGGTGAACGGGTGATGGGGTGACTGAGGCGCTTCGGCAGAGTCCGGGCTGCGTCCGCGCGCCCCCTCCGCTCGCTCAGGCTCGCACCTCCCCCAAAAAACCCTGGGGGAGGTTGGGGTGGGGCAGGGACTGGTGAGCCTTCGGAAAGCGGGGTGCGAGCGGCGGGCGCCCCCCTCCCCGGCCCTCCCCCGCAAACTGCGCGGGGGAGGGAGAACGGCAGAAAACTCGTCGTAGGGCGGGATCGAATTCTCCCCTCACCGTGAGGAACGAACGGGGAGGGGCCGGGGGAGGGGCACCCCGCGGACGCAGCTCGCCCGATGTCGTCGTGCCCCGCTCTTTCGGTAACCCAACCTCCCCCAGCAGTTTTGGGGGAGGTGCGAGCCTAAGCGAGCGGAGGGGGCGGACTTCGAACCCCGCCGGCGAGCCTCGAACTCACTTTCGCACTTTCGCACTTTCGCACTCTCGCACTCACGCACTCACGCACTTCTTCTCCCCGGAGGCACCGCCATGGAAGAAAGCTGGCGCGACAATCTCGTTACGACAGACCAGGGGATCGCGGAGATCGTCCGCAACTCCAGGCGCGTCGCCGTGCTGGGGATCAAGACGGAGGCGCAGGCGGGGCAGCCGGCGTTCTACGTTCCCGAATACCTGCACCGCGCCGGCGTGGACGTGGTCCCCGTCCCCGTCTACTACCCCGACGTCACCGAGATCCTGGGAAAGAAGGTCTACCGCAACGTGGCCGACATCCCCGGCCAGGTGGACCTGGTGGACGTGTTCCGCCGCTCGCAGGACGTGCCGCCGCACCTGGACGACCTCCTGGCGGCCAAGCCCAAGGCGGTGTGGATGCAGAGCGGCATCCGCAACGAAGAGGCGGCGCGGCGGCTGGCCGAGGCGGGGATCAAGGTGGTCCAGGACCGCTGCCTGATGGTGGAGCACCGCCGCCACGCATGAGCCGTTTCGAGGTGCCTCTCTGGATTGAGAAGCATTCTCAACAAATTCTCCCCAGGGCCCGTGTCCGGAGCCGCTCCGGACCGGGCCTGTAAGTAGGGTTCTATCAACAAGTTGCCGGCTGTAGGGAAAACACCTACACGCAGTGAGGACAAACCTGATGTTGCCGCCCGCCTGCCCC
>DASQBH010000867.1:0-15806 GCA_035635315.1 Longimicrobium sp. | reverse complement strand
GAGGCCATCGCGCGGCTGGACAGGGCCCGGCGCCTGACCCTGGATCCGGTTCCGGCGCTGGTGGACCTTTCGGGCGCGTACCTGGTCCGCGCAGAGCGAACCCAGAACTCGCACGACCTGTACGACGCCCTGGAGCATGCGCGGGAGGCGCTGGAGCACGAGCCGCGCAACTTGCCCGCCCTGTGGAACGCCGCGCTGGCCACGCAGGCCATCGGCCTTGACGTAGAGGCTTCCGAGGCGTGGGACGCATACCTTGCCGTGGACCGCCGTTCGGAATGGGCGGCCGAGGCGCAGCGGCGGAAGCGTGCGCTGATCACCCGGCCCGTGGAGCCTCGGAAACCCCTTCCCGGTGCTTCCACGGCGGAGGTGCAGGCATTCGCCGCTACGCATCCCCAAGAAGCGCGAAAACACGGATGGGGCCCGATACTCGGCGGCTGGGGAAAGGCCGTGGAGATGGGAGACACGGTGCAAGCGGCCCTGCACCTGGCGCTCGCGGAGGGCCTGGGGCACGCTTTGAAGAAACGGGTGGGGGGTGACGCTTCACTCGCCGACGCCGTACGGGACATTCACGACGCGCGCGGGAACCCGGAGGCCATAATGACGCTCGCTAGGGCTCATCGCGCGTTCGGGGCAAGTGAGGCGCTCCTCACGATACCGTCGTATGCGGCGGCAGGGGACAGCCTTGGGGACGTGGTGCCTGCGCGGGCACTCTCGCCGGTGCTGGCGCAGTGGACCGACCTGTCTCAGGCGGTGATTGTGGGATCCTCTGGTAAGAACGAAGCTGCCGCTGCGGCCTTGCTCCGGCTCCTGACCCATGTGGATAGCGCCCGCCACCCAGCATTGGCGGGTGGCGCACGAATGACCTTGGGGACCGTTCTGGGTCGCATGTCGCGCTACGATCAGGGCCGGGAGCAGTACCGGGCCGCGGCGGAGCATTTTCGTCGCGCGGGCGAAAGCGAGCGCCTGGGCGCGCTGCAGTCCACACACGGCGAGACGGCCTGCCAGCTGGGAGACACCATCGAAGCATACCGGCTGCTGCACGGGGCGCAACGAGCGCTCCGTCCACACCGCCGGTCGACTTCGTTGCACAACACTTTGCATGGGCTCGCGCGATGTGTGATTACGAGCGAGATGCCGCGCGCCGCCCGGATCATCCTTGATGAGGACGTGAGTGTCGCGCGACTGGCGCATCCATCCATCAAATTGATGGAGGCATTTCAGCTACGTGCCCATGCCCGGGCCCTGGCGGGAGATTCCGCCGGTGCCGAGGCAGACCTGGACTCCGCCAGCGCGGCGCTCATCGAGTTGCCGAAAGATCCGGAACAGATGCGGTGGGCCGTCTCCGTACTCCGGACGGCCGCATTGGGCCCCGTGTCGGCGGAGAAGATGGACTCCGCGGTGGCTCACCTGCTCGCAAAGAACGTTACCTGGGGACTTCCCGCGCTGGTGCGGCGTGCGGACGCCAGGCTCGCGCAAGGCGATGTGTCCGGTGCTACCGCTGACCTGGAAACCATCGTCAGTCACGTCAGGCGGCTCTCCTCATCAAGGGACGCTGCACTGCGGGCAGCCATGATGGAGCAGGCACGGAGCCGCTTCGACCGGCTGGTGATGCTGTACCTGCGTGCCGGGAAAAACGAAGAAGCGTTGCGGACGCTGGAGCGGGGGCGGGTTTCCTTTGCGGCCGTCCGAGACAGTGCCGCGGCGAGCGGGACAGGGCGGCTCACGGCACCCGCGGGGCAGGTGGCGCTGGAGTACGCGCTGATCGGCGACACGCTGCTGACGTGGGTGGTACAGGGAGAGTCCATCCACCTGGAGCGCCGGGTGGTGGATCGCGACGAGTTCGTCCTGGCGGTGGAGCAGACAGGTGCCGCGCTGGAGTCGCCCGCGCGCGAAGCCGGGGCCCAGTCGGGGCTGCGGCGCCTGTACGACTGGCTGATCGGCCCGGTGCGCAACCGCCTGGGCCCACCCGAGACGCCACTGGTGATCCTGGCTGACGGGGAAGTGGCGGGCGTTCCCTTTGCCGTGCTGCTGGATTCGCGGGACCAGCACCTGCTGGTAGATCATCCCATCAGCTACGCCGCCACTCTGGCGGACGCGGCGCGCCGCTGGCCCGCCAGCCGCGGATCTGCGGGCCCGGTGCTGCTGGTCGCAGATCCCGCGTTCGACCAGCACCGCCACCCGACGCTGGACCGGCTGGGTGGCGCACGCAGGGAGGTGGATTCGCTCCAGCGCCTGTTCCCCGGAGCCGTGCGCCTCGACAGCGTCCACGCCACGCGCGCTGCCTTCGTGGAAAAGGCGCAGTCGGCCAGCCTGATCCACTACGCGGGGCACGCCATCTTTGACGACGCGCGGCCGGAGCGCTCGTTCCTGGTGCTGGCCGGCGCAGACACCACGGGCCGCCTTGCCGCGGAAACCGTGAGCGGGATGCGGTTGGGCGGCGTGCGGCTGGTGGTGCTTTCCGCCTGCCGCACGCTGCGGTCGCGCGGGGGGCGGTCCGGCGGGTTCGCGGGGCTTTCGGGGGCGCTGCTCTCGGCGGGGGCGGGCGGGGTGGTGGGGAGCCTGTGGCAGGTGCGCGACGGCCATGCCCAGCCGCTGATGATGGCCTTTCATCGCGAGTACCAGCGCCTGGGCGACCCCGCGCTCGCGCTGCGGGAGGCGCAACTGCAGATGCTGCGCTCGGGTGGCTCGCTGGGTACGTGGGCCGGCTTTCGCTACACGGGGAATTAGAAAGGCGGGAAGGTTCTTCCATCAAAAGCCAACGGAGCCGGCGGAGTTTCCTGGCTCCTCCAACTCCGTTGGCTCCGTGTGATACGAAGCGGTCTTCACGTCCCGTGGAAAGCAGCCGGCCGGTGTCAGCTCGCGATCTCTCCCAGCAGCGTTTTCAGATCAGCCTCCAGCGACTCCCACTCCGGCGGCCCATCCGCCGGGAGCGCCGCGCGCACCCGCGCCAGGGGAGCGCGCGCCGCGTCGTCGCCGCGCGTCTGCTTTTCCGCGTGGTCCAGCGCCGCCTGGGTGTCGCCAGCGGTGAAGAACGGCTGATTGCGCGCGCGCGCGGCCAGGCGCGCGGCCTCGACCCACGCCCCCAGCCGCAGGTGATCGCGCTCCAGGCTGTCTTCCAGCCGGGTGGTGGCCTGCTGGAGCAGCGGCTGCAGAGAGTCGGGCGGAACGGTGGGCCCATCTGCCATCCGGCGCAGGGGGGTGTCCGGGGCCGCGCCGTCGTCATGGCGCGCGGCCAGCTGCCTGGCGATAACCCGGCTCTGTGCGGTATCACCCGCCCGCGCCGCCACCGCCAGCTGCACCATCATGGCCCCCGCCTGCGCCGCCCGCGCATTGCGCTCGCGCGAGGGTCCACCACCCCGCACGGTTTCCCAGGGCCGGTCGTTCGTCCAATCCGCGGGCAGCCCCCCGTCCAGCCGGGCGGCCAGCTGCAGCGGCTCGGCTGCGCCGGGAGTGCCCCCGCGCAGCGCCAGCCCCAGCGCCGAGAGCAGCGCGATCCCCGCGATCACGGCCGCTGCTTTCATCCACGGGGACGGCCCACGCCGCTCCTCACGCTCAGGCCGCCGAAAAGGGAGGATGCCGCTGGCCTCCGCCAGCGTCCCTGCACCCTCCGCCGCGCGAACCTCTTTCGGAACGGGCGAGACCTCCGGCTCACGGGCCGATGCTGCCACCGGGAGCACGCCTTCGTCCTCGGCGCCAACGGGTTCCAGAACGCGGTGAACCTCCGGCTCAGGGACGCCCGCGTCTTCCGCCTCCAGCGCGCGCAGGATCTCCGCGGTGTCGGCGAACACCTCGTAGTCTTCGTCGGCCGCGACCAGGTGCGCCAGCAGCTCTTCGCGCTCGCGGCCGACGATCCGCCCTTCGAAAAGCGCGGACAAGCGCTCGTCGTCTATGGGCTCCTTCACGGGCACCCTCCTGCCGTGGACGCACTGTTTCTGCATTGGTCGGACGCGCCTGCAAAAAGTCGCAATGCGCGCGTCACGGATCCTCCTGGCTGCCCAGCAGGTCATGCACGTCGCTAAGGTGCACGCCTTCGTCCTCCAGCGCTGCCTTCAATTCCGCGCGGAGCTTGTCGACCCGGCGGTAGAGCGGCTTCTGCTCCAGGTTCAGCGCGCGGGCCACGCCGGCCACCGTAAGCCCGTCGCCGAAGCGCATCCGCATGATCATCCCGTCTTCGGGGTCCAGCCGCTCCATGACGCGCCGAAGCGCGCCCAGCACGCGCTCGCGCTGCGCCTCTGCCTCCTCGGCGGCGATGCGCTCATCGGCGCGCTGGCGCCCTTCGGCCGTGTTCAGCGCTGCGTCGCCCTGCACCTGCAGCGGGCGCAGCGGTGCGCGCCAGGGCAGCTTCTGCAGCAGCTGCGCCAGCTCGGCGTCGGTCAGGTCGGTGCGCCCGGAGGTGCGCAGCTTTTCGCCGGCCTGCTCCAGCGTGTACCCCTCGCGGTACACCAGCGCCTCCAGGTCCCCCGCCGGGGGGCCCAGCCGCTCCACCGCGGCGGAGCGGCGCCACCTGCCGCCGCGCTGGCGCCGGTACTCCTGGAACTGGCGCACCACCACGGTGGCCAGAAAGGTCTGGGGCGTGGCGTCGCCGCGAAACTTCTGGATGGCGGCGTACCCGTCCTCCATCAGCTTGACGCGGATCCAGCCGGCGAAGTCCTCTGCTTCGGCGCCCCACATGCCGGCCTTGCTGCAGGCCATCGAGGCAACGCGCTCAATCCAGCCGAGGTGCTCCAGGAAAAGCTTCTCGGAGGTCAGCCGGTCAGGCATCCGGTACCATGCATCATAAGGATCGCGCCGAGGCGTAAGAAGAGTCGCCCCACCAAACTATCGGCTCCGCGCGCGCGCATCAACTCGGCCCCGCCGCGGAGCGTCGATCGCGGTGCGGAGGGAAATCAGGTGGGTCCGTCCGACTGATGCTCCGCGCGAGCGCAACACGCCGGCGCCGTTCCCCACGGGGGCGTCCGGACACCCATCCACGTCCACACCACCACGGGAGCCCATCATGGCATTTACCCTCCGCATCACCTTCTCTGGGCTGTGCCTGTTCGTCGCCGAGGGCGAGCCAGGCGCCACCACCGGCCGGATGCACGTGCTGCTGCCGGGCATGTTCGGCCACCACGACTGCGGGTCGCACCGGCACGTGGCCGCGCTGGGCTACGACGCCGGATCGCTGGTGCAGGGCGGCCCGGTGCTGGGCGTGCCCTCACTGGCCCGGCTGAAGCACCTGGCGCTGGCGTTCGGCAGCGGCGACACGGCCAGCCTGCGGCTGTGCAGCCAGATCCCCGACCTGCGCGAGATCACCAACCAGCCGGTGGACCCCGACCAGCTGGCCGACGACACCAGCGAAAAGCTGGTCTCCCGCGTGACCCTGCACGCGGGGAGCATTTCGCGGGTGGCGCAGGGGGTGTGCTGGGAGTGGCGTCCGGGAGAGTTTCGCCCCATCGCCAACCGGGTGGAGTGGGAGATTCCCGACATGGAAGGCGACAGCCTGATCGTGACGGCCACGCCCCTGCGCGGAAGCGGGTCGCCGAAGCCGCTGGGGAAGCTGTACCCCACGGACGGGGTGTTGAGCCTGGACGTCTTTCACGAGACCGCCGAGAACATGCCGCCGGACGCGCTGCCGGCGGACCGCCAGCCCGCGCTCGCGGTCGGTGAGCATCCGCCGCACTTCTCCGCCTTCTACGACGTGTTCGGCAGCGAGGTACAGGATCCGGTGCTGCCCCGCTACCACGGCCAGCTGGAAGATTGCCCGACGCTGGAGGGCGCGTGTCCCCCCCTGCCGCCGTCCATGGGCCTCAGCGCCTACACCTGCCTGGTGGCGGGCGTGGGCACCTGACCCGCGCTTTTCGCAACCGATCATCATCTCAATCGAGGAGGATTTCATGCGCCGAGCCGTTTCCATCCACATCGGCGTCAACCAGCCGGGGAGATCCCAGTGCAAGCGGCCCTTGCTGGCGCACAGCGAGGACGCGGCCTGGCGCATGGCCGTGCTGGCCAGCCAGGCCGGCTATGAATCCCTGCAGGTGCTGCGGGGCCGCGCCGCCACCCGGCTGGCCGTGCACGAGGCGTTGGCCGGCGCGGCCGGCCTGCTGCAAGCGGACGACAACCTGCTGGTCACCTTTTCCGGCCATGGCGTCCGCCTGTCGGCCACGGGTGACAAAGAGGTGACGGACGAATCGTGGTGCCTGTTCGACGGTGAGATGACTGACAACAAGCTCATCGGCTACCTGCGGCTGTTCGAAGAAGGCGTGCGGATCGTGGTGGTGTCGGAAAGCTGCTTCAGCGGGGGAATGACCCGGACGGGCCACGCGCCGGCCGCGGGGCAGGACCCGCCGGCGGTGCCGGAGGTTCGCATGCGGGATGGGGGACTCTCCGCGCAGACGGCGCGCGCGCGCGGCTACGACGGGGAGGGTTTCGCCGATCCGGCGCGGCGCACGCGCGGCGGCCCTGACCCGTGCGACGAGGTGCTGCGTCTCGCGGACCACCCGGGGAGCGGAGAACGGCCGGCGGACGAACCGCCCACAGACACGGGCGGCTCGGGCACGGGAGGCACGTGTATCACAAAGCCGGTGCTCGATCCCCTGGCCATTCGCGCGAAAGTGTTGATGCTCACCGCGGCGGGGGAAAGCGAGGAAGCCACTGACGGCGTGTTCACCTGTGCGCTCCTGCGGTTGTGGGACGACGGCGCGTTCAAGGGCACCTACTGCGATCTATACGGCAGCGTGCGAAAGCAGGTGATGACGGCGACGAATGGCAAGCACGAGCCCCAGATCCTGCTCGGCGGCTCCGCCTGCCCCAATTTTCCCCTGCAACCCGCCTTTCACCTGGCCCGCGACCGCAGGGTGTACGGGCTGATCAACTACCGTGGCGAACACGAAGAATGCAGCGGAGGGCAGGCGACGCCTGATGGAGCGCCGATCACGCGCGGAGGAGAGCCCAACATGCGAGGAGAAGACTCCAGCACGCGCGGAGGAGAGCCCAACATGCGAGGAGGAGACTCCAGCATGCGCGGAGGAGAGCCCACGACGCGCGGAGGTGAACCCATTACGCGCGGAGGCGAGCAGATGACGCGTGGAGGGCAGACGACGCGTGGAGGAGAGCCCGGCATGCGCGGAGGATGAGTTTCCTCGTCCTCCGTACCAGGCGCGCGTGCGTGGGTTGGCGGAGGGACGAATGGGCTGTATCGACACCGGCAGGACGGGAGGAGAGCCCCACGATGGGCGACAAGATCAAGGTCCTGTTCCTGGCCGCCGACCCCTTTCGCAACGGGGCGCGGCTGGAACTGGGCGAAGAGATGCGGGCCATCGAGCACGCCATTCAGCAGGGGAGCGCGCGCGACTCGCTGGAGTTCGTCTCGCACTTCGCCACCCGGTCCGGCGACCTTCAGTACGCGCTGCTCAAGCACGAGCCGCAGATCGTGCACTTCAGCGGGCACGGCGACAGGGGCGGCATGCTGTACCTGGGTGACGAGCACGGAGGGCGCAGGGAGGTAGACAGGGCGGCGCTGGGAAAGCTGTTCGGCGCGCTCGAGGGCGGGGTGCGCGTGGTGGTGCTGAACGGCTGCCACACCCTGCCGGTGGCCGCGGTGCTGAGCAGGATCGTGGACTACGCCATCGGCTCGCGCGACCGCCTCACCGACGAGACGTCCATCCGCTTTTCCGAGGCCTTTTACTCCGCCCTGGCGTTCGGAAAGGACGTGCGGCAGGCCTTTGAGCTGGCGGTGAGTCAGCTTCAGGTGGACGGCAGCCGCGAGGCTGACGTCCCCGTGCTGCGCGTGCGTCCGGGCGCCGCGCCGGACCCGCTGCTGGCCGTTCCCGCGCGGCGGCCGGCCCCGGCCGTCGCGGGCGCGGAGGAGGTGGTCCAGAACGCGGACCTGGGCGAGGTGGACGTGGACGTGGGGAACATGATCGCGGCCGATCTGCAGGGGCCTGCCGCGGTTCCCCGCCGGGTGGACCAGACGCTCCGCAGCCAGTTGGTGCGCGCCCGCGAGCTCAACCTCACCACCCTGCGCATCCGCGGCCCGGACCACGAGTAGGCGCCACGGATCACGAGGCCGATTGCGCGGACGGAGCAGTGATGTCCTGATACCGAATCCGGAAAAAGATCTGGTTTCACACAGAGCAACAGAGGAACAGAGATGAAGCTTTTCTCTGTTGCTCTGTTTCTCTGTGTGCCAATTATCGTTCGCTCACTCCGCGGCCGGAGGCGGTGGCGACACGAACGAGAACACCTCCCACCGATTCTCCCGCACCTCCATCATCCGCCCCTCGGCCATCGAGGGAGTGAAGGCGCGGATGGCGGCCCCCCAGAATGCGCGCGCGGGGCGGTTGCTCTCCAGGACCCGCACCTCCCAGGGACCGGGGAGGCGCCGCCAGATCTCGTGCGCGACCGCCGCGCCGATCCCACGCTTGCGGTACCGCCGCACGATGAAGAACTCCGCCATGTCCCAGACCCGCGGATCCTCGCGGATCGGCGATCCGCGGGAGACCAGCACGCAGCCGGCAAGGTGTCCGTCCACCCTCACCAGAAACGGGAATCGGCCCTCCTCGCGCCAGTACCGCGACAGGTCCGGGTCCCCGAACCGGCCGTCCGGCTGAAGCTGCAGATCGATGAACTCGCTGAAGTCGTGCGCGTACAGCTGGAGCAGGTTCATCACGATCGCCTGCTCCTCCGCCGCCGCGCGACGCACTTCGACCCCGGGGGGCAGCAGCGTCTCCGATTTCATCTCCGGTGCGTACAGGGTCCGGCCGCCCAGCTGCGGCCCGCGTTCAGCGTCGGGCAGGGGCGCAGGTGACGATGAGGGCGCCCGTGGCCGTGACCCGGCTGTCGACCAGGCGAAGCTGCCGCAGCGCGCCGTCGTCGCGGAACAGGCGCTTGCCGCCGCCGATGACGACGGGGTCGATGATCAGCCGGAGCTCGTCCACCAGGCCGTTCTCCATCAGCGTCTGCACCAGCTCCGTGCTGCCGACGACCAGCAGGTCGCCACCCTCTTCCTTCTTCAGCGCCGCGACCGCCCGGGCCACGTCGCCCTGCAGCAGCGTGGAGTTCTGCCACCCGAGCGGCTCGCTGAGCGTGGTGGAGGCAACGTACTTGGGCCGCGTGCCCAGCGGTACCGCCAGCTCCTGCTCTTCGGCGGTCGCGGTGGGCCAGTGCGCGGCGAAGATCTCGTACGTGCGCCGGCCCAACAGGTAGGCGCCCGCGCCGGTGACCGTCTGGACCACCCAGCTCATGAACGTTTCGTCGGCGAACGGCATGTGCCAGCCGCCGTGCGCAAAGCCGCCGCTGGGGTCCTCTCCCGGGCTGGAGGGGCTCTGCACCACTCCGTTGAGCGTCATCCACTCGCTCACGATCACCCTGCGCATCTCCGCCTCCTGGCCGGATGGACTTCCGCGAAGCCGCCGATCGCGGCGCTTGCGTCAGGGAGTCGGAGCCGCGGGCGCGCGCTCTACATCGCGATGAGCTGGCGAGGTGCCGTCATCGGCCTGGGTGACGCAGGGGACGCGGATCAGGGTGACGGAGCCTCCATCGTTCTGTGTGGGACCCATGTCCCAGAACTCTTCGGCGCGGCCGCGAAGCGTATCCGCGCTCGTCCGCGCGCCGACGGTCAGTCCCGACCCGCTGAACCCCGTGCTGATGACGATCCGGATGCTGTCGGCGGAAACCGGCTTCCAGTACAGGATCGGCCGTCTCTCCTCCACGATGGCGCGGCCATCCGGGGTCAGCCGGGTGAGCGCCCTGGCGGAATCTCCGGCGAAGACGGCCCGGTCGCCGGTG
The DNA here is from genome assembly GCA_035635315.1 of Longimicrobium sp. GTDB lineage: Bacteria > Gemmatimonadota > Gemmatimonadetes > Longimicrobiales > Longimicrobiaceae > Longimicrobium. The sequence continues at coordinate 6,038 of DASQBH010000867.1, read as the reverse complement.
ACCGGGCCGGCCCCGAGCCGGATGCGGCGCGGCGCAAAGTACAGGTTTCTCGCCGCGTTCAGCTCGTAGCAGCGGGGCGCATCGCGCTCGAGGCGCTCGTGCAAGGGCGGCGGTGGCGGCGTGTTCGTCCGCCGCGCGGCACACCCGGCCAGCCCCATCGCCAGGAGCAGCCAGGCCGGCCTGATGCGCGAAAGGAGCAAGGTCCAATCCTCCTGTATCCACGGTAGGTGGCGGCGTGGCTGAACGCGTGCGGGGCATGAAAGACTCCGCAGTCAGCCGGGTGGGCAATGGCTGTGCTCGGACACGCGTGACAGATCCGCAGGCGGCATTCGATCCGGGGGATTCGGTGGCGTGGGACGGAGCGCGGCTGTAGTCTACGCGCATGCCGAATCCAACCTTGACGGCGCCCGTGATCGAGACCGGGCGCCTTGTGCTGCGCGGCCACACGCTGGCCGACTTCCCTGAGTCCGCGGCCATGTGGGCCGACCCGCTGGTCACGCGCCACATCGGCGGGCGGCCGTTCACGGAAGAGGAATCGTGGGGGCGCGTGCTGCGCTACGGCGGCCTGTGGGCGCTGCTGGGCTACGGCTACTGGGTGGTGCGGGAGCGGGAGTCCGGCCGCTTTGTGGGCGAGGTGGGCCTGGCCGAGTTCCGGCGCGAGGTCACGCCCTCGCTGGACGGTGCGCCCGAGGCCGGGTGGGTGCTGGCCCCGTGGGCGCACGGCCGCGGCTACGCCACCGAGGCCGTCCGCGCCGCGCTGTCATGGGCCGACGCCAACCTGGCCGCGCCCGGCACCGCGTGCCTGATCGCCCCCGAGAACGCCGCCTCCATCCACGTGGCCCGGAAGTGCGGCTTTCGCGAGCGCACGCGCGGCACCTACAAGGGCGAGGAGACGCTCATCCTCGAGCGCCCGCGCCCATGACCTTCCGGACGCGTCACCGGTACGCGAAGGGCTGAGTCGCTTCGCGAAACACCCGCCATGACGCTATGCCCCCTGACTCTCGCGTCACCCCTCTCCCGCGCAGTTTGCGGGAGAGGGGGCCGGGGGTGAGGGGTTCGCGCGCAGCACAACGCCGTAAAACTCTCCGTCAGGCGAATACGGCCGAAGCGCGAAGTTGCCGTCCCTCGAACTAGATGAGGCTTTCCCAGGTGACCCCGGCCCACGCGGCCACGGCGGCCGCGATCGCGCCGGTCCACTCCGTCTCGTAGAGCAGCTCGTTGCGGCTGTACGTGGGGTCCGCGGCTGCGGTGGCCGACACGTCCCGCACCAGCTCAACGTCCTCCCCCGACCGCAGCCGCGCCCGGACGCCGCGCGTGACGTAGTCGTCGCTCGCGCAGGTGTAGATGCGCTCCAGCTCGCCGCGCGCGAGCGTCCGCCCGTCCGCCAGGGTGAGGCTGTCGCCGCTCGCCTGCAGCACGCGCCAGTGCGGCCCCCACACCGTTACGCCCTCCCCCTTCCGCAGCCAGACGAGCTCGCAGGCGCCGTCGTACTCCCCGATGGCGAGCCCCCGCGCGCGGAGCGGCGCCGCCACGCTTTCCTCCTGGCCCACCGGCGCGCCGCGGTGGGCCAGGGCGGCGGCGCGGTCACCGCGCAGGGAAAAGAGGGTGAGCGTCCGCGTCCCCTTGCAGGAGGTCAGGTTCCAGGCCGCCAGCAGCGGCCCGGGCCCCTCCAGCGCATCATCGAACGTCATCCCCTCACTGTGCCACCACCGGCGGCTTGGCCAGGCCCACGAAGATCACGACGCCGTCGCCGCCGGGGTTGCCGTGGCTGGGCGGAAAGTCCGTGCGAAAGCGCGGCTTCCAGTTGTTGACTACCCACACGTTGCCCGCCTGGTCGATCTGGCAGCTGGTGGCGCGCATGAGCGGGGTGTAGCACTCGGTGCCGTCCTTGTACACCGGCTCCCCGTTGTGCAGCAGCACCGGCTGGCCGGCGGAAGGGAGCGTGTAGCCGGTGGAGGGCGAGATCGGGTCGCCGGTATCGAGGCCGGCGGGACGGGTGGCGGCGTTGGCGCCGGCCAGCACGGAGAGCGCGCCCTGCGTGTAGTCGCTTTCCAGCCCCATCACGCCAAAGTTGCCCACCCACACGTTGTCGTTTCCGTCCACGCACAGCCCCCACGGCGCGTCCAGGCCACCCACCCCGGTGTACGTCCCCACCACGTCGCCGGCAGGGTTCAGCATGTACACCTTGCTGTCGCCCCCCGACGCCACCCACGCGTTCCCCAGCGAATCCGTCGCGATCACCTTGCACGCGGCGCCCACCTGCACCGGGGCCAGCGTCTGCGTCAGCTGACCGGCATCGTCCAGGCGAAAGCGGGCCACGCTCCCCGGCCTGGCCTGCGGCCACCCCAGCCCGCCGCTGTTGGACACCCACGCGTTGCCGTCGTTGTCGATGGCGATGCCGAACGGGCAGCTTTCCGTGGGATCGGCGCGGGTCGGGTCGCTGGGCAGCGACTGCGCCGCGCCGGGGTCGCCGCCCGGGAACACGACGATGTCGCCGCTGCCGAAGCTGGTGATCCAGATGTTGCCGGCCGCGTCCGCCACCGTGGCCTGCGCGCGGTCCAGGCCCCCGCCTCCGTATCCGCCATCGCCCGAGACCGGCGTGCCGTCCGGCAGGAACTCCGACACGGTGCCGCCGACCGGAAACTCGCTCTCCGGGCCCCAGCCAAAGTTGCCCACCCAGACGTTGCCGTTGGGAGCGATCGTTACCCCCCACCCCGGCCCCTGCAGCCCGCCGCCGAACACGGGCGACGCGGGCGTGCCGTTCGATCCATCCGCGGGCCTGCCGTCCGGCTGCAGCACCATGATGAACGTGGCCGAGTTGGGCGTGCCCTGCACCACGTTGTTGGGGATCCAGGCGTAGCCGTTCGCGTCGAACGCGAAGTTGGCCGGCCCGCCGAACAGGTACTCGTCATCCCCCGAGTCGTTGACCTTTACCGCCAGCGTCCATGCGTCCGGCGCGCTGAACAGGGGCGGCGAGTACACCGTCGGCACCCCCTGCGACTGGTTGAACAGCGTGGCGGCGTTGTTGGCGGGATTGCGGGCGATGTTCAGCAGCGCCTGAAAGGTGTCCGCCGGCGCAGTCCCGCCCGGCGGCGTGGCGTACGCGTAGAAGCGCGATTCAAAGCCCGGATACCGCCGCACGCACGCCGCCACCAGGTTGGCCAGCGAGCGGGTGGAGCGCAGCGCGTTGGTCTGGTCGGCGTTCGGCGGGTCGAGCAGCACCTCCGACGGCTGCCCCGTTGCCGGATCGGCCAGGTTGGCGCTCATCCCCGCCGCGATGCGCAGTCCCAGCGCGCTCCCCGACAGCTGGGCGCCGTCCGCGAACTGCGCCATGGCGAACGCCGCCGCCACCGTGGTCAGCTCGTTGATGACGACGTCGCCGCCGATCTGCGGCCCGACGATCGTCATCAGCACCGCGCTGCCGCCCACCGCCGTCGCGTAGAAGATGCCGCCGCCGTCATCGCTCGCGCCGGCGATGGAGAAGCTGCCGTCCGCGCCCGACGTGGCGCTGCCCAGCGCGGTGGGCGCGCCCGTGGTGGCCTGGTACAGCGTGACGGTCATGCCGGGCAGGGGCATGACGGAGGCCGTACCGCCCGACTGGACGGTTCCCGCGAGAGTCTGGTTGGCCATGTGAGTGGAGTGGGGCGCAGAGGAGAGAACATGAACCGCGACGAATTCACCACCCGCACATGATCGTGCCGTCGGCGTCGCGCTGGCAACGTTTGTCGAATCCGGCGATACAATGCGGACAAACGAGGGCGGTGCGGCCGCGATCGTGTGCCCGATACGGAATCCGGTCATGACTGAGTCCGGAAAAACACGCGTCATTCTGAGGAAGCGCCCACCCCGCAGCCGGGGTGTGGCTCCGAACCGTGCGGCGCGACCGAAGAATCGCCCTCCCTCACGCGGAACCCTTATACCGGATCTGCAAAAAGATTTCGGATAGGGATTCGGCAAACGGTGTCATCCTGAGGGAGGCGCGCACCCCCGTCTGTCCAGACGCACGAACGCCGTGCGCCGACCGAAGGATTACGATGGGCGCACGGTCCCGTCGGCTACGTTGGGTCCCGCGCGAGAAGCCGCCCGTTCCCGATAAAGATTCTTCGGTCGGCGCCAGGGTCTTCAGCGGAAAGCAGGGGGTCGCGCGGCGCCTCCCTCAGAATGACAGTTAGGGCGGATCGGTATAGCGCAGCCCGATTGTCGCGCGGAGCGGCGTCGCCGCCCCGCGCCCGGTGGCTACCGCCTCCACACCGCCCAGTCGTTGCCGGACGCCGCGAGCGTCCAGCCGGCGCCCGGGGACCAGCTTCCCGGGCCGATCTTCATCGCCAGGTTGCCGTTTACGATCGCGGCGTAGCGGTACGCGTCAGCCGCCTGCACGGAGATGGTGCTGGTGGAGGTCACGCCCTGCTGCTTCCGGATCGCGATCAGCGCGCCGATCTTGTTCCGCAGGTCCGTCCCCCAGTCGAAGTAGTGCGGCCAGTACACCGTGGGCGTGCCGGGGTGGGTAAGGATGTACGCGTACCCCTGCTCCACCTTGGCGCCGGGGAAGGGCCAGTGGTTCTGCCCGCCGTCCGGCGAGGGGCCGGTGTCGTGGTTGTCGACGAACGTCACGCTCATCGCCGGCCACCAGCCGATGGCGCCCGGGATGCACCCCATCCGCCAGTACTCCGTGCGGTCGACGGCCAGCTGCAGCTGCCACTTGGTGGTGAAGTCGAACGCCGCGGAGCGGTCCCCCGTCGCGTTGATCCAGTCCATCAGCTTCTGGCGATGGTAGTTGATGCTGGAGCACGACGCGTAGTAGTCGCCCGTGATGTCCGGCCACAGCTCGCCCACCGAAAAGTATGGCGCCGTCGCGGTGTTGTAGCTGCCCACGTACGAGGGCGAAAAGCCCTTCACGTAGTCGTACCGCCACCCGTCGAAGCCCGCGTTGCTGGTCACCTTGAGCCAGTTGAGCCAGCTGGTGAGCTCCGTCTGCACCGAGGCGTTGGTGTGGTCCAGGTCGCGCGCCGCGTGGTAGCCGTCACCCGTGTCGTAGTTGCCCGTGCCCAGCCCCCACTCGTCGTTGCGCGTCACCGCCGCCGCGTTGCTGGCGAACGCGGGGCTGGTGAAGTCTGCCCAGTTGGTGGTGCCCGCGCGGTGGTTCACCACCACGTCGCCGATCACCTTGATCCCGCGGCTGCGCAGGGCCGAGGTGGCGGTGCGTAGCTGTGCGCCCGTTCCGTACTTGGACGCATCCAGGTTGCGCCACTCGGTGGGCAGATACCCCGCCGAGTCCGCGGCGCGCGAGGGGGGCGGAAGCCAGACCATGGTGAACCCGGCCGCCTGGATGTCGGGCGCCTTGGCCGCGACGATGTTCCACCAGTCCCAGCGGTGCGAGTTCCAGTGAAAGCCCTGCAGCAGCACGTCGCTCCCGCCGCCGGCGAACTGCGCCAGCCGCGGTGCCGCAGGCGCGGCCGCGACCGGGTTGCGGGATGTGGGACCGTCCAGCCGCGCGGTGTCGCAGCCGGTGGCGAGGATGGCCCCAAGCAGGGCCAGGTGCAGGGTGGATGGCTGGCGAAAGTGCCTGCTCATGGGCGGTCACGTGTGATGAGGGACGAGCGGGATCGGGCCGGGAGCACGGGTTGCCGGCCACACGGATTCCGCCGTTTCGCAGCAGTTTCCGAGCCGCACGTAACCGGCCGTCCTGATTTAGTTTGCGTTATTGACGAATTCGGCGGCGCACCAGAACAGGGCTGTCCGCCTCACCATTTCGTGCTGGTCCGCGGCTTGGCGGCGGCTACGCGCGGGCCTGCTCGATGCGCTCGGTAAGCCGGTCGAGCGCGTCGGAGGGGAACGGCGCGCTCCAGTTCTTACGATACCCTTCCGCGCTCGCCCGGCCGGCCAGCTCGCGCAGCCCGCGCCACAGCGGGAGCACGATCTCGATCGGCGCGCCCCACGCCCGGGCTACGACCTCGCCCTTGCGCCCGCGTCCGTCGAACCAGGTCACCACCTCGAACGTGACGGCCGATGCGTCGAACGCGCGGAAGCGCCACTCGTGC
>DASQBH010000866.1:0-4455 GCA_035635315.1 Longimicrobium sp. | reverse complement strand
GGTGCTGGACGGCAACGACGCAGATCCCCTCAATGGTCAAGTAGTAGACGATCGAGTACGGAAAGCGATCCAGTTTGAAGCGTCTTGTGCCGAGTTCGTACGGCGAGCCGCTTTGTGGATGCTCGCGAATCCTCCGCAGTGCGTGGCGCAGTTCGGCAGCAAGCCTCGCAGGTGTCTTCTCGTTCTCTTTCCGGTAGAAAGCCTTGGCGTCGCGAATGTCTGCGCGTGCAAACGCGGAGTAGCGAACCCTCACGGATCCGCTTCCAGCTCCGCAAGCACCTCCTCCTCATCAAACCACTCGACGTCGCCAGCGTTGATCAACTCCATGCGGCGCTGCACCTCAGCGCGCCACGCGGAGTCTGTCGTCCGATCCGCAGAGTGCGCTGCGTGCAAGCGCGCAAGCAACTCCTCTCGTTCGTCCAGCGGCAGCTCGAGTGCGGCTGCTTCGATTTCGTCGATGCTCATGGCCTTCCGTTCTCCGGGCATGTGGGCGTTCTCCTGAAGATAACGGAACAGGTAGTGGACAGTACAGACACAAATAGGGACGCGCTTCTTGTGCCAGCCGCGCGCAAAACGAGACGCTGGCGCGATACACTTAACCGTCGGACGCGTTCAGGAGAAACCCAACAGCGCGGCCGATGTCCGGCGACCTCGCGGAGAACGCTGAGAGGCTGGGCGGTGGCGAGAGGTTCATCGGCGGCGGGAAAGCAGCGGGCCTATGCCGACAGCCGTGAGCCGGTCCACAGGCGTAGGGTGACGGCGAGGAGCGCGATCAGGAAGCTGCCGCCGGCGTACGTCAGCGCCACTCCGTAGGGGCGCGCCTGCAGCAGATGGAAGTCGTCCATAACGAGCTGGTCAACCAGCGCGGCACGCTCGGCAGTTGGCCAGGCGAAGCGCACCGGTTTCGATCCCGCTCCCTTCAATCGTCCGCGATCATTGCGGGATCAGTCCACATGCGGGTTCATGGAGCATCGGAATCATCAGCCCAGTAATCCGGCTCCTCCTTCTGGTGGCGAATCATAGCCACCCGGATTACGTCCTCGTCCACTCGATAGAGGACGGAGAAATGAAAGCCATGAAGGATGATGCGACGGAGCTCTCCCACTGAAGGCGCGCTGTGTGGAAATCTGCTCAGCTGCCGCCATACGCGCCGCATCTCGACAGCGAAGCGGTGAGCAAGCCGGGGGCTGATCTCACGATACTCCGCCTGCGCATTCCGAAACGCTTCGTCCGCGGCCGGTGAGATCTCGATTCTCACTGGGCCATTCGGTCCAGTTCATCGAGCAGCTGCTCCATGGGAATCCCCTTCACGCGTCCAGCCTTCATATCGTCCAGCTGGCGACGGGCTTCTTCGAGAGCCGCGGGATCGATGTCGGTGACAGGGTACAGGCTGTCCTCCACCCGCTCGATGAGGCGGGCGCGGTCCTTCGGCGGGAGGTCCAGCACGGCGGCGGTCAGTTCGTCGAGGCTCATGGGCGGCTTCCGTTCTCCGGGCATGTTGAGGACTCTCCTGAGGATAACGGGGACGGACTGGACACACCAGACACGAATAGGGACGCGCTTCTTGTGCCAGCCGCGTGCAAAACGAGACGCTGGCGCGATACACTTCACTATCGTACGCGTTCGGGAGAAACCCGGCAGTGCGGCCGAAATCCGGCAACCACGCGGGGAGCGCCGACGAGGCCGAGCGGCGGCGAGAGGCTCATCGGCGGCGGGAAAGCAGCGGGCCTATGCCGCCAGCCGCGCGCCTATCCACATGCCGATGAAGACGGCGAGCAGGGCGACAAGAAAGCTGCCGCCGGCGTACGCCAGCGCCACACCGTACGCCCGCGCCTGCAGCAGGCTCACCGTCTCGTAGCCGAAGGTGCTGAAGGTGGTCAGGCCGCCGCAGAAGCCGACGGCCAGCAGCGCGCGCAGGTGGTGCGCGTCGTCGCGCGGCACCAGCGCGACGACCAGGCCCAGCAGCAGCGAGCCCGCCACGTTCACCGCGAAGGTGTGCCAGGGGAACGCGCCCGGCCGCGGGGGGCCCAGCGCCTGCCCCGCGGCGTAGCGCAGCAGCGAGCCCGCCGCCCCACCCAGCGCGACGTACAGCCAGGGCACGTCAGCGGACCGGCGCGCGGTCGTTGGACCGGTCCATGTCGATCAGCACCCAGTCCGGGTCCAGCACCGCCTCCGCCGGCCGCACGTCGGTGACGATCTCCACCGTCTGCCGGCGCTCGCGCGAGTCCAGCGTGCGGGTCTGGTCGCCCACGCGCAGCACGACGGGCATCCACGCCTCGCCCGTGCGCACCACCTGCACCCGCGTGCGCCAGCGTCCGCCGGCCTGCCGCGTGGTGGCGCCGGCGATGCCGTAGTCCAGCTTGTCCGTGCGCTCGATCCACTGGCCAAAGAACCAGTCCAGGTCGCGCCGGCTCACCTCCTCGGCCACGCGCTGAAAGTCGGCGCCGGTCACGTGCTGCAGCCGGTGGCGCTGGTAAAAGGTGCGCAGGATCTGGCGAAACGTCTCCTGCCCCACCAGCTCGCGCAGCATGCGGAATACGGCGGAGGCCTTGGTGTACGTCATCGCGCTGTAGATGCGCGGCGACGAGAACGACGCGCCGGGCTGGCCCACCACCTCGGCGGAGTCCGTGCGCTCCAGCCGCTCCAGCGTCTGCATGGTCCCGCGCCAGACGGCGGTGTCGCCCTTCATCTCCCGGTACCAGCTGCTCATGAACGAGGTGAATCCCTCGTCCATCCACCCCTCGCGCCACTCGTTGTTGGCCAGGATGCCGTGCAGGTACTGGTGCGTGGTCTCGTGCACGATCAGCCCCTCGCTGGCGGAGCCGTTCATGATCAGCATGGGGAACTCCGTGCCGCCGCCTTCCAGCCGGTGCACGTTGGTCAGCTGCGGCCAGGGGTACGGGCCGAACATTGTTTCCAGCCAGGTGAGCGCATCCCAGGTGCGCCGGGCGGCGGCGCGCTCGTCCCAGGCGGTGTCGCCGGGCAGGTAGAGCACGTGGATGCCGGGCGCGGAGTGGGTGCCCGTTGCCTCGTCGATGATGGTGCGGATGACGAAGTCGTGGATGTACCGCGGGTCCGCGCTCCACGCGAAGTGGTGCACGCTGTCCGCGTAGAAGCGGACGCGCTTGCGCCCCTGCCCCGCGTCCCCGCTCAGCAGCCCGAGCGCGTCCGCGGCGGGCGGCGGGGGGTAGCCGGCGCCCAGCACCTTCTCCTGGTAGCCGGGGTCGCCCTCCACCGCCACGCCCGTGCTGCCGATCACCTGGTCGGCGGGCACGTCGAGCGTAACGTCGTAGCGCGCGAACTCGCCGTAGAACTCGCCCTGCGGCAGCAGCGGCTGCACCGCCCACCCCGTGCGGTCGTACACGGCGATGCGCGGATACCACTGCGCGAAGTCGAAGTGGCGCCCCGCGCGCCCCTGGCGGCGCGGCAGCGTGGAAAGCCGCGCATCCCAGTCCATCACCACCTCCACGGACGCGCCGGGCGCCAGCGGGCGCGGCAGCGGGAGCGCGCCCACGGTGCTGTCCGGAGCGCCGGGGTACGCCGGGCGCACCACCGCGCCGTCCACCGTGACGCGGGTAAAGCGCTCGAAGGCGTGCTCCGCGGGGCCCAGGCTGGTAAAGCGGCGCTCGCCGTACTCCAGCTCACGCCGCGCCCAGGCGCTGTTGGGGCGAAACGCGTTCAGGTGCTGGTGGATGTACAGCGAGTCCAGCGCGCGCGGCGAGCGGTTGGTGTAGCGCAGCCGGGCGCGGCCGTGCAGCACGTCGGTGTCCTCGTCCAGCCGCGCCTCGATGCGATAGTCGACGCCCTGCTGAAAGTAGGCCGCGTCCTGCGCGCCCAGCGACTGCGCCACGGCCAGCAGCGCGGCGGGTAATACGATTCGGAGCATCCGCACGGGTCCTCACGTGGATCGGGTGTAGGCCGGCCAACATGCAGGAGCCGTGCGTGGGGTGCAACCGGGGAGGGCAGATGGGGGATGAATGATGGACGCGTGCGTGCCGCCATCCGGAAGTCCGGCACCCCCGATCGAACGTAGCGGATGCGGATGTGGTCTGGGCCGGCAACCTGTGCAATCCGCCCGCGGAGTGGTCCGGGCCGACATCGTGCCGTCCACCCGCGGAGCGATCCGGGACGGCAACGTGCCGTCCGCCCGCGGAGCGATCCGGGACGGCAACGTGCCGTCCGCCCGCGGAGCGATCCGGGACGGCAACGTGCCGTCCGCCCACGGAGCGAATGAATTCGCCGCTGGAAGGGCGCAAAGTCCGCCTGCGCGGACTGTAGCCGCGGGGTCGTGGGCACGACGGCGGATCACGAGGATTCCGAAGGTAGATTCCTCAGTCGCGCGCCAACCGCGGAGGAAAGGCAAGGTTTTGCGCGGCGCTCCTTCGGAATGACAGATTGTCTGGGCCGAAGCTCGGGCTTTCCCCAACGAGCAGGTGAAGCCCCGTTCCGCGAGCG
>DASQBH010000865.1:0-6004 GCA_035635315.1 Longimicrobium sp. | reverse complement strand
GCCGGAGGAACAGAGGAAGCGAAAACGATTATCCTCTGTTCCTCTGGCCGTTGTCTGTTCCGCTGTACCCTTGATGTTGTCTGCCGATCAGGATCGGCAAAGCGGATGACGCCGCTGCTGGAAGTGCGACTATAAAAGCAGAGGCCGCCCGAAGGCGGCCTCGCGGCCGGTCGCCGAAGCGGCCGGGGGGATTTGTATCGAAAACTCTACTCCAAACGCCCAATCTCGTCAAGGCGGCAAACCGATCGGCTCACTGCCTGGGTCCAGGGGTGATTCAGGCGATGCGGTAGACGGGGACGGTGATCCGCCGGTTCTTCGCTTTTTCCTCGTACATGGCCTTGTCGGCGCGGAGGATGGCGCCGGCGATGCCCTCGGTGCCGGCGAAGTCGGCGGCGCCGATGCTCACCTGCAGCTCCAGGGGCGGACCGTCGCCCGCGGCCATGGCCTCGTTGGCCTTCTGCAGCGCGGCGCGGACGCGCGGCACCACGTCGCCGGGAAGCGCGGCGGGAAACAGCACCAGGAACTCGTCGCCGCCCCAGCGATAGATGCGGTCCAGCGGCCGTATGCACCCGCGCACCGTCTCCACCAGCCGCCGCACCAGCTCGTCGCCGGCCGCGTGGCCGTAGCTGTCGTTCACGCGCTTCAGGTTGTCCATGTCCATCATCATCGCCGTGCCAAAGCGCGCGCCCACGGCCTCCAGCCCCACGCCGTCCTCGTAGGCGCGGCGGTTCAGGGCGCCCGTCAGCGCGTCGTACAGCGACACGCGCTGCAGCCGGTCGTGGGCCACGGAAAGCTGGGCGCGGGCGTCGTCGGCCTCGCGCTTCACGTCTTCCATCAGCACCACCACCATCCCGTACCCCAGCAGAATCTGCAGCAGCAGGTCCAGGTAGCTGTTGTACTGGAGCAGGAAGTCCAGCGGCCCGGCCGGCTCCTGCAGCGCGGGGATGCCGTTCATGGCGAACGCCATGGCGTAGCCCACCCACAGCGCGGCGATCATGGCGAACACGGCGCCGGTGGCCCGGCTGCCCAGTGTGGCGCGGCTGGGCGGCAGGCGCAGCAGCAGCCACGCGCACAGCACGAACGGGCCGGCGATCAGCGGCGCCTGCAGCAGCATCACCCCGTTCAGCAGCACGCCGGGCAGGAACGCCGTCAGCACGCCGTACCCCACCGCGATGGGCACCGCGCGGCGCAGGAACTCGCGCGGGCGCACGCCCATCACGTAGTTCAGGGTGCCGCACAGCAGGTGGACCACGAAGAGCAGCTTGCCCGTCTGGTAGAGCAGGTTGGCGGCCCGCACGCCCAGCGTGTCGTCTCCCGACAGGCCGGGAAGGGCGTACTGCGCCACCACGCCCAGCAGCGCGGCCAGCAGCCAGATCCACGCGCGCGTCCACTCGCGAAAGTACGGCTGGCGCCGCGGGTGCGCGCGCAGCAGGGCCACGAACAGGCCCACCAGCAGCAGGGCGCCCCCGGTCTGGGTAAGCAGCCCGATGGATGAGATGAGGCTCCCGATGTCCTCTGGATACATGGCGCGGGAACGGTGAGGGAAGGAACGAACGTGGCCGGGGCATGGGGAAGTGCGGCCCCGGCCGGGAAGATCCGATGGATGCGGCTCAGCCGCCGGAAAGGCGCTTCTGCTCCTGGCGGTCCAGCTTTTCGCGCTGTTTGGCGTCCCGGGGCCGCTCGCCGGGGTAGCGGATGTTCACCTCCACCCCGCCCATCATGCAAAAGCCGCCGATGCGCAGCACGGGTGCGTTGGGGTCGGTGGGGAGCGGGGCGGAGCCGGTCTGCCCGAACCCGCCCATCACCGCCAGCCCGTTCAGGTCCACGTGCACGCCGGGGGGAACGATGATCTCCGCCCCGCCCATGATGGCGAACACGATCACCTCCGTCACCCCGGGGCCAAAGCGCGCCTCGCGAAAGTCCAGCTGCGCGCCGCCCATCAGCGCCACCACGTAGATCTGCTTGGCGGGTGTCCACACCCCCTTCTTCTCCGCCCCGCCCATGATGCCGATGATGATCTGCCGCTCGCTCACGTGCGCGCCCGTGGCGGGGCTCACGAAGGTGCGGGCGCCCGGCGCGGGCGCGGCGGCCTGGTGCAGCACGGGAAGGTCCGAGACCAGCGAGCGCAGGTCGTCCAGCGTGGCGGCCTGGTGGGCGCGGTCCAGCCGCTCCTCCAGCCCCTCGGCCGTCAGGTTGTCGTAGGCAAAGTGCTCGCACAGCTGCTGCACGATGCGCTCGCGCGTCTGCTCCAGCGGAACGGGGACGGGAGTGGGCTGGGCCATGGGGGAAATGCTCGCTGTGGGGCGCCCCGCGGGACGCCGGTCCTGGAGCCGCAACGTACGCGCGGGGCGGGAGGGGTGCAAGCACGGCGTTCCGCCAGCCTCTACACACATTGGGCACGCACGTTGCTAAAGGTGCGTCCCGACAGGTAGTCTCACATGAACGGGGAGCCCGAAATGTTCAAGCGACTGATGACGGTGGCCGTGCTGGCCCTTACCATGGGGGCCGTGGCCTGCACCGCGGAGGTAGAAGAGGAGGGCAAGGCGCCGGACGTGGACGTGAGCGGCGGCGAGATGCCCAAGGTGGACGTGGATCCGGCCAACGTGGAGGTGAGCACCGATACGCAGACGGTGGTCACCCCCGAGGTGAACGTCACCCCGACCGAGGGCAACGACCCGTAACCACGGGCCGTAGCGGTACGAGGTACGAAGGTGCGGGGGTGCGATGGACGCGCCCCCGCACCTTTTACGTTGGGCACGCGATCCCGAGGGATCACGCGCCCGGCCGCCACGGGTTGAAGCCCGCGGCTAAAACGGCCATAAGCCCCGTCTCGTCTCGCTTGCGCTCGCCGCACCACCGCGGAACCTGACGCGCCGTCCCGGTTGCGGACGCGCAGGTGCATGGGACGCCGCACGGGGCCGGGCCGCCGAGTCCGCGCAGGCGGACTTTGCGTTTTTCCAGCGGCGAATTCATTCGCTCCCGCGGGCGGACGGCAAGTTAACGACCCAGATCCGCAATCAGCATCATTCGCCCGGCAGGCCGGCGGCACGGAACCCGGTCAGGCGCATCGACCTCATCCGACCCTGAGACGCGCGGCGCGATCGGTCCGCAGACGGTCACGTCCCCGTCCGCGCCGCGCCGGCCGTCGAATCTCCCGATGCGGCCCGGGCGGAATCGGCGGCGGCGGCGCGGGCGGCCTGATCCATCCGCCGCACCACCACGCTCATCCGCGCGCGCGGCACCTGCCACCGCAGCGGCTGCCATCCGCCGCGCTCCAGCGGACTGGGCGAACCGTCGGCCGGGCGCAGCGCGGGAAGGTAGACGTCGTACCTGGAGCCCGGGTTCCACAGCACCCAGCTCTTGAGGCCGCTGTCGTACGTGGCCGCGATCTGCTGGCGCACGTGGCTGGCGCCGTAGGTAATGCCGTCGTGCAGGTAGTCGGCGGTGAACGCCTGCAGCCAGGGGATGATCTCGCCCGTCTTCTGCCCGCGCTGCTGCACGGCGCGCGTGCGCTCCACCGCGTCCTGCATGCTGATGCGCACCATCTCGTACGGGTGCGCGTTGGGCCGGCTGAAGCCGTACACGCCGCCAAAGTAGTGCGACGGGTACACCATGGGCAGCACCGCGTCGGCCGTGGCGATCACCTTTTCCCAGTTCTGCCCGATCCCCACGTCCCCCTCCACGTGGGTGGACAGGCCGAACACGTCCGCGGTCACGGGCACCTGGTACTCGGCCAGCTGCTCCTTCGAGTAGCGGATGAACGCGGCGATGTTGTCCTCGCGAGAAACGCCGTTGGCCGCGGGGAAGGCCATCGTCCGCCGCCGCGCCTCGGTCACGTCGGGAAAGCGCACGTAGTCCCACTGCACCTCGCTGAAGCCCATGTCCAGGGCCTCTTTGGCGATGGCGATGTTGTAGTCCCACACCCGCCGGTCGTACGGGTTCACCCACGGCTTGCCCTTCTGGTCCAGCCACACGCTTCCGTTCGTGTGGCGGATGGCCAGCTCCGGCTTCTTCTCCGCCAGCATGCGGTCCTTGAAGACGACGATGCGGGCGATGGGGTAGATGCCGTGCGCGATGAGCGTATCCACCAGCTCCGGCAGCCACTTCGAGCGCGGCATGGTGTCGGCGCCGATCTCCTTGGCCAGCGCGATGCCGGTGGAGTCGTGGGTGAGGTAGGTGTCGCTTTCCTTGATGTCGACGACGAAGGCGTTGATCTCCGTCTCGTCGGCGATGCGGATGAGCTCGCGCATGCGGGTGCGCCCGCCGGCCGCCCAGCCGTTGACGTACAGCGCGCGCAAGGAGTCCGGCCGCGGCACCCGGTTGGCGAAGCGCCCGCCCCGCTGGTCCGCGCTGTCCGCCGTCCCGCCCGCCGCGGCCGCGGCGGAGTCGGCTCCACGCCCGCCTTTGGCCGCGCCGGGCTCCTGGCCCCCGCACGCCGCCAGCACCAGCAGCGCAGCCGCCGCCCATCGCACGCGTGACGATATCACCGCCCCTCCGTGTGTGTCTCGAGATTCAGCCTTCAGCCACGGTACGAAGGTACGAGGGTACGAAGGTGCGGGGGAAGGGATGCCGATCCAGCCACTCTCGCACTCTCGCACTCTCGCACTCTCGCACTCCGTACCCTCGTACCCCGTACCCGTCGTACCCAAAAACACGCCGGGCCCGGACGCGAACGTCCGGGCCCGGCGAAAAACCGCGTCCAGCCGGGATTACGGCGTGGCCGTCGTGTCGGCGGTGGTGTCGGTCGCCATGCCGGTGGCGGCCGCACCGGTGTCGGTGGTCGTCGGGACCGGGGCAGCCATGGTGGTGTCCATCGGCGTGGTGGTCACCGGGGCCGTCTCGGTCACCGGCGCGCCCGCGGCGGTGTCCTCGACCGCCGCACCCTCTTCGGCGTCGCCGCCGCCGCAGGCGGCCAGGGCGAGGATGCCGAACATCGCGATCAGCTTCTTCATCGTCAGTGCTCCTTGGTCTGTCAACCGAAAAAAAGGGGGCCGGCGCGCGGGAATGCGCGCCGGCCCGAACCTGCTGGATTACGGATGAGCCGCGGTGTCGGTCGTGGTGGCCGTACCGGTGGCCTGCGCCTGGCCCTGGACCGTGTCGGTCTCGGTGGTGGTGGTGGTCACCACGCTGTCGGTGGTCGGCACGACGGTCGGCTGGCTCACGGTGTCCTGGCCGGGCACCGTGGTCACGCTGGTGCTGTCGGTCGTGGCGCCCTCGGTGGTCTCGGCGTCGTCGCCGCCGCAGGCCGCCACCATCATCGACAGAGCCGCGATCGAGAAGATGCGCTTGATCATCAGTTGTACTCCCGTTGGGTGTTGTTGCTCCGGCCGGGCTTTGGCCGGCCGCCGGTCCGCGCCCTGCGCGGTCGGGGCCCTGTATTGGCAACGGGTATGCCGAACGGGCCACCCGCGGTCCGAGTGGCGAAAACCGGCGCCGCGCCTTAACTTTCTTGCATTCCTCACCCGTTCCGCACCGGTTCGCCGGCCGAACGGACACCCCTCGCGACTGTTCACTGAACACTCCGGTGCCGTTCAGTGAACATCTGCGGACAGGGCAGAGGCTACGAACGGAGCCGTTATGAGAGGGCTTTCGCTCCGCACCAAGGTCTTCTTTCTCTTCGCCGCCACGGCGCTGCTCATCGTGGTGCCGGCGCTGCTGCTCATCGCCCGCGCGGTGGAGCGCGGCGTGTACGAGCGCGCCCGCGAAGAGCTCAATGGCGCGGGGGTCTCGCTGCGCACGTCGTGGGACCGGGAGGGGAGCCTGCTGGCCACCCGCGCCCAGGCGCTCGCGCGGACCGAGCAGGTGCGCACCCGCTGGGCCGCCGGCGACAATCGCCTGCTGCAGCGCGTGCTGCGCGACGAGCTCAAGAAGGAGAAGTCCAGCGTCGAGGCCATCGTCGTCGACAGCACGGGAAAGTCCATGTTCGGCCCGCGGCTGGACGCGCGCGCCATCGCCAGCGCGGGGGAGATGGAGACCATCGTCGCCTTTACGGACGACGGAAAGC
>DASQBH010000864.1:0-6372 GCA_035635315.1 Longimicrobium sp. | reverse complement strand
GTACTCTGCTAACTCTGCGTGAGAAAATTCTTCTGCTGAGTTTGGATCATCCGCGTGGCCCGGCCTCGACACGCTGGGCCACGTAGATCGTGTGCCAGAGGCGGAGCCCCGGATGCGCCCGCACCCGGACCGCCTCCACCGCCATGCCCGCATTCCGCAGCGCCTTTTCGAACGGGGCGTCCTCCGTCGCCGACCAGTACGCCAGGCGGCCGCCCGGGCGCAGCGCCGCCGCCGCGCGCCGGATGCCCTGCGCGCGGTACAGCCCCGCGTTGCGCGCCGCGGTCAGCGCATCCGCGCCGTTGTCGACGTCCAGCATGATCGCGTCGAACCCGCCGGGGCCCGCCTGGAGGACGTTGGCCACGTCGTCGTAGCGCAGCTCCACGCGCGGGTCCTGCAGTGCGTCGGAGGCGAGGGCGTAGTCGGGGTTCCGGTTCCACGCGATCACCTCTTCCACGATCTCCGCCACCACCACCTGCGCATCCGCCGCCAGCCAGCGCAGCGCCGCGCGCAGCGTGAACCCCAGCCCCAGCCCGCCGATCAGCACGCGCGCCCCGGCGTGTTCGGCCAGCGGCGCGCACACCAGCTCCGCCAGCACGTCTTCGGAGTGGTGCCGGCGCGTGGACATCAGCTCCTGGCCGTCCACGCGGATCACGTAGTCGCCGTCGTGGCGGTAGAGCGTCAGCACGGACCCGTCCGGCGCAACGGCCTCACCCAGGCGCTCGACTCGTTTCATACGCGATCCGGCAGCGGAGTCTCAGTCTGTCATTGCGAAGAAGGTGCCTCATCTGAAGATGAGCGCTGGCGCCTGCTCACGAACCGTACCGTCCGCAGGATCGGGGCAGAAACGAATGGCCACGAGCATCAGAAAGTAGATTCCTCAGTCGGCGCCATGGTTTCGCGCGACGGGCCGGGATCGCGCGGCGCCTCCTTCGGAATGACAGATGGAGGTGTCCGGCAGCACCCCATTGCTGCGGAAACAACAACCTCCCCCAGCAGTTTTGGGGGAGGTGGGCGAGGTTTACGAGCCCGGAGGGGGCGGACTTCGAGGCCAGCTACCGCGCTCAGCCGACGGCCGCCAGCACCTCGGCCTCCGTGGGCTCGGCGGCGGGTTCGGCCGGGGGCGCGGGGGCGGGGAGGGTGAACTGGAAGATGCTTCCCTGCCCCAGCTCGCTCTCCACCCAGATGCGGCCGCCGTGGGCCTCCACGATGCCGCGGGCGATCGCCAGCCCCAGCCCCAGTCCGCGCCGGTCGGCCTCGTGCGCCTGCCAGAAGCGCCCGAACACGTGCGGCAGCGCCTCGGGCGAGATGCCGCTTCCCGTATCGATCACCGAGATGCGCAGCTCGTCTCCCTCGCAGGCGGCGGCCAGGGTCACGCTGCCGCCCTCGGGGGTGAACTTGATGGCGTTGCCCACCAGGTTGCTGATCACCTGCATGATGCGCGCGCCGTCCACCCGCAGCCGGGGCAGCTCCTTCGTCCCCCGCGTGCCGAAGCTCAGCCCCCGCGCCTCGGCCAGCGGCCGCAGCATGGCCGAGGCCTCGGCCAGCAGCAGCGACACGTCCTCCTCCTTGGGGGCAAGCGCCATCTTGCCCCCGGTGATGCGCGACACGTCCAGCAGGTCCTGGATCAGCCGGTTCATCCGCTCCGCCGAGCGCTTGACGGTGCCCAGGTGCCGGCGATGAAAGGCGTGCGCCGCATCGTCCGCGGTCGTATCCAGCAGCAGCTCCGCGCCCAGCGAGATGGTGGAGAGCGGGTTGCGCAGGTCGTGCGCGACCACGGCCAGCATCTCGTCGCGCGCCCGGGTGGCGGCCTGCGCCTGGGCGAAGAGGCGGGCGTTCTCCACCGCCAGCGCGGCGCGGTTGGCCAGCTCCTGCGCCAGCGCCAGGTCGTCGGCGTCGAAGCGGCGGCCGGACTCCGCCGACACCAGCGTGATCCCGCCGATGGGCCGGTCGCCGGCGCGCAGGGGCAGCACCATGGCCGAGCGCGCCCCGATCGCCCCCACCACCTCCTCCAGCGCCGGCCCCTTGCCCGCGATCTCGCGGATGAACGACTCCGGCACGTCGGAGAGCAGCACGGCCTCGCCGGTGGCGAACAGCGTGGCGAAGGGGTGGTGGCGGGTGCGCTCGCGGGGGGCCAGGGAGCGGATCAGCCCCTCCTTTGCCGCGTCCACGTGCGCCGCGCCCACCTGGCGGTACGCGTCGTCTTCCTCCAGCACGTCCACCACGCACAGGTCGGCCACCTCGGGCACCGCCAGGCGCGCCAGCTGCGCCAGCGTGGTGCAGGTGTCGAACGAGGTCGCCAGCACGCGGCTGGCCTCGGCCAAGAACGCCGCCCGCCGCTCGGCGCGCTCGGCGTCGTGGCGGGCCTTGCGCTGGCGCTGGTAGAGGACGCGCGTCTCCAGCAGGTTGCGGACGCGCAGCAGCACCTCCACCACGTCGAACGGCTTGGTGAGAAAGTCGCGCGCGCCGCCGGAGAGCGCCCGCTCGCGCGCCTGGGTGGTGACGTCGGCGGTGAGCACCAGCACCGGCACGTAGTCGTCGGCGGGGACGTGGGCCTGCAGCTCGGCCAGCACGGCGTGGCCGTCCTTGAAGGGCATGTGCAGGTCCAGCAGCACCAGGTCCGGGTGGTGCGCGTCCATCAGGGCCAGCACCTTGCGCGGGTCGGTGGTGCGCACGAGCGCGCTGTAACCCTCGGACTCCAGAAAGCCCTCGAGAAGGTCGAGGTTCGCCTCCTCGTCGTCGACCATCAGGATGGTGCAGCCGGTGAGCGTATCGGAGTTCATGGCGAGCACTTCGGATGGGGTCCCTGGCAGGCTGTCCGCTCGGACGGGTGAATGATGCTCACCGAGCGCGCCGGCCGCATGGGAAAGATGACCCATCCACCGTGCACATCCTAGGAAAATCGCTCGACCACAACGCAGAACGCCTCGCGCGCAGACACCGAGGCGGCAAGGACAGGGCAAAAAGACTGGTCCTCACGCAGAGTGAGCAGAATTAGCAGAGTTTTCTCGTGCCGTTTCCTCGCGCCGCTATCCGAGGAGGCACTTCGAACGAACTCCGCTAACTCTGCTAACTCTGCGTGAGGAAAAATCTTGAGATGGCTGTCGATGAGGAGATGCGCGAAGACGCAACGAGAAGCCTTCCCTCTCGCTGCGTCTCCGCGTCTCTGCGTGAGGCCGCCCTTCCTCAGGCCGCCGCCGCGGGCTCGGGGTGCGGGAGCAGGCGATCGATGGTGGACAGGAACTCGTCCACGTCCAGCGGCTTGGTGAGGTACGCGTCCGCGCCCTGCGACCGCAGCCGGTCGATCGTGCGCGGCGTGGCATCGGCGCTGATCATCACCACCGGGATGCGGGCGGTGCGCTTGTCGGCCCGCAGGCGGCGCAGCACCTCGTCGCCCTGCACGTCGGGAAGGTGCAGGTCCAGCAGCACCAGGTCCGGCAGGTGCTCGCACGCCAGCTCCGCCCCCAGGCTTCCCTGCAGCGCCGGGATCGTCTTCCACCCCGGCCGGTTGGCCAGGATCGTCTCCACCAGGCTCAGGTTGGCCAGGTTGTCCTCCACGTACAGCAGCGTCACCGGCGAGGCGGCGCGGGCGGAGGGCGCCGGCGGGGCGGCCGGCGCGGGGCGCAGCGACAGCCCCTCTACCGGGTCGCGGCTCAGGCACAGCTCCAGGGCAAAGCTGCTCCCTTCCTCGCCGCTGCGCTCCAGCACCATCTCGCCCCCCATGGCCTCCACCAGCCGCCGCGAAAGCGCCAGCCCCAGCCCCGTGCCCTCCACGTCGCTGAACTCCGCGCCCAGGCGGGCGAAGGGGACGAAGAGCTGGTCCTGCTTTTCGGGCGCGATCCCCACGCCCGTGTCCTGCACCCGCAACCGCACCCGGGGGTCACCGCCCTCCCCGGCGGCGATCTCCTCCCACCCCATCCGCACCTCGCCCCCGGGGCGGTTGTACTTGATGGCGTTGGACAGCAGGTTCAGCAGCACCTGCACCAGCCGCTGCCGGTCGGCCCGCACGAACACCGCGTCGGCCGGCGCCTCCATCCCCTCCAGCTCGATGCCGCGCTGCGCCGCCAGCGGCCGCGCCAGCACCAGCGCCTCACTCAGCACCGCGCCCAGCCGCACCGGCTCCAGCGACAGCTGCTGGCGGCCGCTCTCGATGCGGGCGATGTCCAGCACCTCGTTGATCAGCCGCAGCAGGTGGCGGCCGGCCGTGAGGATGTGCTGCACCCCGCGCTGCTGGGCCGGCGGCAGCTCGGCCCGCTCCAGCAGCTGCGCAAAGCCCAGGATGCTGTTCATGGGCGTGCGCAGCTCGTGGCTCATCCGCGACAGGAACTCGCTCTTGGCGCGGTTGGCCGCCTCGGCCTCGGCCGTGGCCTGGCGCAGCGCCTCTTCGGCCAGCCGCCGCTCCGTCACGTCGCGGGTGTTGGCCACCAGCCCCTCGTCCGCCGAATCCGGCGAGAGCGTCTGCCCGAACGCCTCCAGGTAGCGCCAGCTGCCGTCCCGGTGGTGAAAGCGGTATTCCACGTGGCCGATCACCCCCGGGGTGGCGAACACCCGCTGGATCTCGGCCGCCACCAGCGGCGCGTCGTCGGGATGGATGAACTCGAAGGCGCTGCGCCCCACCAGCTCCTCGGGCGGGTACCCCAGCATCACCATGGACGAGGGGCTCATGAACGTCATCACCCCGGTGGGGTCCACGAGGGCGATGGTGTCCTTGCCGTTCTCGATCAGCCGGCGAAAGTGGCTCTCGCTGCGGCGCAGGGCGTCCTCCGCCTCCTTGCGCTCGGTGATGTCGCGGGTGTTGAACACCAGCCCGCCCTCCGCCGAGTCCGGCAGAAAGGTGCGCCCGAAGGTCTCCAGCAGGCGCCAGCTGCCGTCCTTGTGCAGAAAGCGGTACTCCGCGCTGGCCGTGGTCCCCGGCTTGGCTATCGTCCGCGCGATGGCGGCCAGCCCGGCCGGCAGGTCGTCGGGGTGCACCAGTTCGAAGACGCTGCGGCCCGCCAGGTCGCCGGGGGCGTATCCCAGGATGCGCTCCATGGACGGGCTCTGGTAGCGCATGAGCCCCGTGTCGGGATCCAGGATGACGATGATGTCGTGCCCGTTCTCGATCAGCGCGCGGTAGCGCTCCTCGCTCTCGCGCAGCGCCTCCTCCGCCTTGCGCCGCGCCGTCACGTCGCGGGTGTTGATGACGATGCCGTCCGCGGGGTCGTCCGTGAGCGTCTTGCCCACCGCCTCCACGAAGCGCCACTCGCCGCACTTGGCGCGGTAGCGGAACTCCGCCGACCCGGTCATCCCCGGGTTGGCCGCCACGCCCGCCAGCGCCGCCGCCACGTGCGGGTGGTCGTCGGGGTGCACGCGCTCCCACGCGGAGGTGCCCAGCCCCTCCTCTACCGTGTAGCCGTACATCCGCTCCACCGCCTCGCTCTCGTAGCGGATGGTGCCGTCGGGTCCGATGATGGAGACCAGGTCCGAGGCGTGCTCGATCAGCCGCCGGAAGTGCTCCTCGCGGGCGCGCAGGGCCTGCTCCGCCTCCACCCGCTCGGTGATGTCGCGGCCCACGGCGATCACCGCGTCCTGGCCAAAGTAGGTGGACCGGGCCAGGGAGAGCTCCTTGGGAAAGACGCTGCCGTCCTTGCGCCGCCCCCACCACTCGAAGCGCTGCGGCTCGCCCTGCACCGCGCGCCCGAAGCGCGCCATGGTGTCGGCGAGGTCCACCTTCTCGTCCGCCAGGATCTCGGGCGTCCTGCCCAGCAGCTCCTCGCGCGTGTAGCCGTACGTCCGCAGCACCGCCTCGTTCACGTTGAGGAAGCGGCCGTCCAGGTCCTGGATGTAGACCAGCTCCGTCAGGTGGTCGAAGAGGCCGCGGTAGCTTTCCTCGCTGGCGCGCAGGGCGGCGTCGGCCTGCTTGGCGGCGGTGATGTCGCGCACCACGGCGGCCATCTCGCCCAGCACCAGCGGCATCAGGCGCGCTTCGTAGGCGCGCCGCTCGCCGTCGGGAAGCTCCAGCGTGTACTCCATCGTCCCCACCTGCCCCGTCGCCCGCACCTGCGCCGCCGCCACGTCGAACTTGGCGCCCACGTCGGGGGGCAGCACGTCCTGCATCCGCCGGTTCAGGAACGCCTCGGGGGGCACGTACAGCCCGTTCTCGGCGCCGGCGCGGTAGGAGAGGATGGTGCCGTCGTCGGCCAGGCGAAAGTACAGGTCGGGGAGGGCGCGGAAGACGACCTCCAGCTCCAGCGTGCGCTGCAGCAATTCTTCGCGGGCGGCGCGGTGCTGCTCCACCTCGGCGGCCAGCGCGTCGTTGGCGTGGGCCAGCTCGCGGGTGCGCGCGTCCACGCGCTGCTCCAGCGCCTCGTTGGCCTGCAGCGCGATCATGGCGGC
>DASQBH010000863.1:0-2007 GCA_035635315.1 Longimicrobium sp. | reverse complement strand
GCCCGGGCCGGCGAGAAGGCCGGGGGCGTTCCCGCCGGGTCTCGCGCGAGGGGAGGGTTCGCGGGATCGCGCATCGGGTGAAGCCGGAATGGCGGGTCGCGGGGCGCTGCGGCGGGAAAGGGGTTTCTCAAAAAGATGGCTCTTCGTGGATTAGTTGCAGGCGAGCCGCGTGTGGTGTGCCGACGCTGTTGAGCCGTCCTTCGGCGGCATTCCTGAACCCGGTGTAGCGCTTTCCCGTTTCGGGTCGGATCCGGCGTGGAACGTGGGGTTGGGCGGATGGTGCGGACGCAGTGAGGGGCCATCCGCGTTTTTTGAGGGGACCCCTCATATCATGCTCGTCCCCATCATCAGCCGGCGACGATGCCTGCCGAAAGCGCAGAGAACCCAGCCTTCACGAACACCTGATGCGCGATCTTGAAAAGTCTCGGAGCGCGAGAGCACCGGCGCGTTCCCGCTGGAGTCGTGCGAGGGGGCGGTTCACGGGATCGCGCATCAGGTGAAGCCGGATGGCGGGTTGCGGGGCGCTTTGGAGGACGATGGGGTTCCTGAAAAAACGCGGATGGCCCCCTGCCGCGCTTCCATCCGACTGCCGTTCCCGACGTCCCCAGGAAAGCTTGGCGCCCCGCCACGGCCGACGCGCGGGGACACGGTGCTGCGCGTGGTGAACTCGCCACGGTTTCCGGCGATGCGCGGTGTGCAACCAGATCCGCGATGAACCCCAAAAATGCGGATGGCTCCCTGCCGCGCGTCCATCCCTCTCCCGTTCCCTACGTCCCGCGGGAAGCCCGGTGCGACCCGCGACGGGCGACGTGCAGAACACGGCGTCGCGCGTGGTGAACCCGGCATCGCTTCCCGCCCTACGTGGCGTGCAACGAAATCAGCGACGAACCGGAATCCCGACAGGGGCGGAGCACGGGGGGAGGCTGGCCGATGGCGCCGGCCCGGAGGGGGCGGACCCCGGGAGGGGGCCGACCCCGGCGCGCCCCCGCGTCCACGTCACCTTCCCGCGGCATCTTTCGGGACAGGCCGGTTCTCCCCCCTGGAAGGGCGGACTTCTTCCCGCCGATCCCCGTCCGCATCCTCCCGTCAGGAAAGGTTCGCGCCGCCGGGTGGATCGCCGGCTGGAATCGCGGGCCGCGGCGGCGGCCTTTTCCTGACGGAGAGTGCCCGCGGCGCGACTAGGTTGGGGTTTGGACCCGCGGACACCGGGCGGCCACTCACGGCCGCCGAACAGGAGCCGCGGTCCGGGAGAAAGGAAGGATCCAATGACTGGACGCGACCGGACGGGGCGGCGGTGGAGCCGAGCCGCCGCGGCTGCCCTCCTGGTGCTGGCGGCCTCGTCGTGCGCCTCGCTGGGACCGGGATCACCCACCATCGCCGAGCAGGTGGACCTGCGGCTGGATCCCCGTGAATGGGTGCTCGAGGAGCGCTCCGGCCCTCCGTCGGCCGCCATGACCGGCTACGTGCCGGCGAACGAGAGCGCGGAGCACTGGACCCGCTTTGTGACCGTGGAAACGTATTCGTACGCCGCGCGCCCGTTTCCCGGCGTGGACGAGGCGCTCCGCGAGCAGCGCTCGGGGCTGCTGGCGTGCTGCCCGGGCCTGCGGTGGACGGAGCTGTCGCGGTCCGCGCGCGGCGCCGTGTACGAATGGAAGATGGAGGGGTGCGAGGGCGTTCCCGACCAGCACGAGGTGGGACGGGTGATGGCGGGCCGGAACACGTGGGCGCGGATCAGCTTCACGGTGGAAGGCGCGATGGACGCGGCTACCCGCGACGAGTGGATCCAGCGCCTGAACGCCGCGCGCTTCATCGCCCCGCTGGTGCGGCGCGGCGGGGACGCGGACGCTCCGGCCACGGGCGGACGCTGACGGCGGGTGACCAGCGACAGGAGGCGGAGATGAACGGGACGCAGCGGCGGCTGCCCCACCTGCGGGTGGTGCGCGACGCCGAGGCGCAGGGCGCCAGGACGACGCGAGGACCCGACGAGCTGCCGCGGCGCCTGGTGGT
>DASQBH010000862.1:0-2061 GCA_035635315.1 Longimicrobium sp. | reverse complement strand
GGGGCTGGATTTACGTCGTAGATCTAGCCCCCAGGCCGCCGAGACGAGATCCTTCGGTCGCGCGCAAGCGGTTGAGTAACTTCAAGTTCCGGAGGCGCGCTCCCTCAGGAAATCAATCCTCGGTTATCCGAACGACCAGATTCTTAAACACACTCTGGCCGCCTGGAGAAGGTGGTCCCGGTGGTCTGATTCCGTTCCTGGCGACCGTCTGGCACCGTCAGGGTGCGGCCACAATCCGGATCCGCCACTCCGACGTCGAGAGCACCAGCGATCCGTCACGCGCCATCTTCACGGGGTCACGGAGCACGGCGGAGATCGTCGGCGCGGTGCGGACGTTCGTCACCCGGTAGATGCAATACTGGTGTCTCAGCTCCGCTGCTCTGCTCCATTCGTTCGCGCTCGCCTCGAAGGTCGGAGATGTCCCATCCGTCGACTTCACTTCGATGTAGCGCGGCGTTTCGTCAGGACCCTCGTAGGACCTGATGTCATACCCCTCCCCGACGGACGTCCTGCTCACCCATTCGATGCGCGCGGCGAGATCGTCACGGCCGAGGTCCGCAAGCCGTGCCCTCTCGGAAGCCATCACGAACTCCTCCCCCAGAAGCCCGTTCTCTTCCTGCCGCAGTTGAATGGCGCGAAGCTCCTCCGGGTGCAGCTGCCGGCGGTTGCGCCTGGGGGGAGGCCGATCCGTGGTCCTGAGCGCTTCAGGGGTCAGGCGCGCGGCACGCAACAGCGGTTCATCCGCTCTGCCAAGGTTCAGGATGCGACCCGCCGCCGCCCCACGATCCACGCTGCCGATCGGGCGAGCGGCCCAGTCGTCCGCAAGCGGGCCGGGACCCGCGCTGCCGGCCGTCTGGTACGTGCCGCTGTGGATGGAGGTGAAGTTGAACAGGTACTCGGTCAGTCTCTCCGGACGAAAGAAGGCCTGGTGCTCTCCTTCGCGGAATATGTGCGTCTGCCTGGTCAGGACCAGGAACGGAGAGCTGATCGTACGTTCCAGCCCCACCCGGTCGACGAAGCTGGATGCATTGCTGGTTCTTCCCCCGTGGCGAAGCCGAACGGGGTCCAGGCCCACGAAAATTTGCGTTTCGGGGTCGAACCCGAGCACGACGTCGTTGAATTCGGGCTCCGGCTCGAGGCCATGGCCGTAGGTCGTCGTAATCTCCACGCGGCGCTCATGGTCGCGGCCACGACTGGAGCGGCCGACCTTGAACGCAAGGACTCGCAGGCGAACGGTCCGATAGGGCGTCCGCAGGACGATCAGCTGTTGATTGCGCAGCAGGCGACCTCTCCTGGGGGCTTCGACGGGTGCCCAGCCGCCCGCGACGAGCGCCCGGACCACGGACCCGACATGTCCTGCCGGGGACGGATCGATCGAGACCAGCGGCATTGCGTCTTGATGGTAAGTGGCTGTGGATACGCCCGGGATGGAACGGCGGCGCATCCGCTCCTGGGGGAATGGATTCCGTCGCGCCGTCAGCTCACACGGAACACCTTCATGACTTCGTCCCCCAGGTGGTTGATCACCTTGACGGCGATGCGGCCGGAGCCGGGTTTGGGGAACGGGCGCGAGACGTCGCTGTTCAGGGTGGCCCAGGCCTCGGGGTCGATCTCGGCCCGGAGGGTGGTCCTGAGGGCGTTGTACGGGTCGCTGGCGCCCAGAAAGTACGCGTGGCGGACGAAGAAGCTCTCCTCGTTGTAGTCGGTGTCGATGAACCAGCAGGCAATGCCGTCCGGGCCGTCGCTGCGCACTTCGCCGGTGTTGGGCTGAAACACGTCGACGCCGTTCACCTTTACGCGCACGCGCCCGTCGTCCTGGGGAACGATCTCGATGTCGGGCTCCCCGAAGATCACGAACAGGTTGCCCTTACCCGTGTTCTTGAGGTCTTCGGCCATGTGCAGGTCGGCGTTCATGCGCGCCTTGAGCACGGGAAGGCGGCCCAGCTTGTTGAGCTCGGTGGCGTGCGCCTCGTAGTTGAAGGCGCAGGCGACCAGCACGTCGAAGCCGGCCTCGCCCGCCTCGCGCGCGGCTTTCACCAGGTCGGCGCGCAGCACGGTGCC
>DASQBH010000861.1:0-2999 GCA_035635315.1 Longimicrobium sp. | reverse complement strand
TGGAGAGCAGCACCTGAAAGGCGCCCAGCAGCGTCATGAACAGCGTGGCGTCCTCGCTGCGCCCCAGCGCGCGCAGCCGCTCCAGCAACTCGGGGGAGAGGTCCACCGGGACCGTCGCGCCGCGGTACGTCTGCACCGGCGGGCGCGGATGATCCGTCGGCAGCTCCAGCAGCTCCGGCGCGCCCGCCAGCCGCTCCCGCCAGTAGGAGAGCTGCCGATCCAGCACCTCGCCCTCCAGCTGCGCGCGCTGCCAGGCGGCATAGTCCGCGTACTGCACCGGCAGCTCCGGCAGCGGCGACTCACGCCCCGCCAGGTACGCCGCGTACAGCGCCGACAGCTCGCGGAACAGCACTCCCATGCTCCACCCGTCGCTGACGATGTGGTGCATCGAGAGCAGCAGCACGTGGTCTTCGGCACCCAGCCGCAGCAGCGTCGCACGGAAGAGCGGTCCCGCCGAGAGGTCGAACGCCCGCCGCGCCTCCTCCCGGGCCCGGCGCCTGACCGCCGCCTCGCGATCCGCCTCGCCGAGCCCCGACAGGTCCTCCACCGGCAGGGCGAACCCGCCGAAGGGCGCCACCACCTGCACCGCCGAGCCGTCCACCTCGGCGAAGACCGTCCGCAGCGCCTCGTGACGCCGGACGATCTCGCTCAAGCTCCGCTCCAGCGCCGCCACGTCCAGGGCTCCGCCCAGGCGCCACGCCGCGGGGATGTTGTAGGTGGTGCTCCCCGGCTCCAGGCGGTCCAGGAACCAGAGCCGCTCCTGCGCGAAGGAGAGCGGCAGCGGCCCCGTGCGCTCGGCCGGCACCACCGGCGGCAGCACCGGCAGCCCCGCGCGGCGCATCTCCCCCACGCGCACGGCCATCTCCGCCACCGTGGGCCCCTCGAAGAGCGCCCGAAGCGGCAGCTCGACGGCGAACACGGCTCGCACCCGCGACACCACGCGCGTGGCCAGCAGCGAGTGCCCGCCCAGGTCGAAGAAGCTTTCCTCCACCCCCACCCGCTCCAGGCCCAGTACCTCTGCCCAGATCCCCGCCAGCACCTCCTCCACGGGGGTGCGCGGCGCTACGTACCCTTCCTCCGCCACCGCGAGCTCCGACGCCGGCAGCGCCTTGCGGTCCAGCTTGCCGTTGGGCGTCAGCGGCAGCGCGTCCATGAAGACGAACGCGGCCGGGACCATGTACTCCGGCAGGCTCTGCCGCAGGTGCGCGCGCAGCTCAGCCGCCTCCACACCTCCGACGACGTACGCCACCAGCCGCTGCTCGCCCGCCTCCGCGCGCGCCATCACCACGCAGTCGGTGACGCTCCCGTGCCGGCGCAGCACCGCCTCGATCTCGCCCAGCTCGATGCGGAAGCCGCGCACCTTCACCTGGTGGTCCAGGCGCCCCAGGTACTCGATGGCGCCGTCCGCCAGCCAGCGCGCCCGGTCGCCCGTCCGGTACCGCCGTGCGCCGCCTTTCACCGAGAACGGATCGGGGACGAACCGCTCCGCCGTGAGCGCCGGGCGCCCCAGGTACCCGCGGGCCAGGCCGGCGCCGCCCAGGTACAGCTCGCCGGGAACGCCGATCGGCGCCGGCCGCAGCGCCGCGTCCAGCACGTACGCCTGCGAGTTGGCGATGGCGCGGCCGATGTTGGCCACGCCTCCCGCGCGCCGCAGCGTCCCGGTGCTGTAGGTGGTGTCTTCGGAGGGGCCGTACAGGTCGTACACGCGCTCGATGCCGTGCGCGTACAGCGCCTCCACCAGCGCCTGCTTCAGCGGCTCGCCCGCCAGGTTCACCGTCTTCACCCCGGCCGGGATGCCGCCCTGCAGCAGCGCCGCGATGGCGGAGGGGACGGTGTTGATCAACCGCACCTCCCCCGCCGCGGCCGATGACGGCAGCGCCAGCGCGTTCTCCACCACGATCACCCGCCCGCCGCGGGAGAGCGGGACGAAGAACTCGTAGACGGAGAGGTCGAAGGAGATGGAGGTCGACGCCAGCACCCCCGACAGCTCCTCGTCCGTGTAGACGCCCCACGCCCACCCCAGCAGCGCCGCCGCACTCCCGTGCTGGATGGCTACGCCCTTGGGGATGCCGGTCGATCCGGAGGTGTAGATGAGGTACGCCAGGTTGCGCGGCTCCGCCCGGCGCTCCGGGTTCTCTGCCCGCTCCGCCGCGATCTGCGCCGCGGCCCCGTCCACGCTGACCACCCGCACCCCCGCCTGCGCCGGAAGGAGCCCGCGCAGCGTTTCCTGCGTCAGCAGCACCGGCACCCCGGCGTCGGCCAGGGTGAACGCCAGGCGCTCCGCGGGATAGGCGGGGTCCAGCGGGACGTACGCGCCCCCGGCCTTGAGCACGGCCAGGAGTGCGGTCACCATCTCCACCCCGCGCTCCAGGCACACGCCCGCGCGCACCTCCGGCCCCACGCCGAGACGGATCAGGTGATGCGCCAGCCGGTTGGCGCGCGCGTTCAGCTCGGCGTAGGTCAGCGACTCCGCCTCGTGCACCAGCGCCACCGCGTCTGGCGTGCGCGCCGCCCGCGCCTCGAACAGCTCGTGGATGCACCGGTCCGCCGGATACTCGGCTTCGGTCCGGTTCCACTCCTCCAGCACCAGCGCGCGCTCCGCCTCCGGCAGCACGTCGAGGCTCCCGATCGCCCGCCCGGGAGCAACCTCCAGTGCCTCGACCAGCCCCTCCAGCGCCGTGTGCATCATCCGGCACACCCGCTCCGCGTCCGCCGGGGCCGCCACCTGCGCCGCCAGCGAGAACGCCTCCCCCCAGTCGTCCACCGAGAGCGCCACGGGATAGTTCGTCCGCTCCTGTGCGCCAATGCCCCGCACGCCCTCCTGCCCCGCCCCGGAGGAACGCCCGCTCCCGCCCACATAGCGATAGTTAAGCAGCGAGGTGAAGAGCGGCGCGGGCGCCGCCACGCCGCTGCAGCGCTGCGCCAGCGCCAGGGAGGCGTGCTCGTGCCGCAGCAGGTCCGCCAGCAGCGCGTGCGTGCGCCGCACCGCCGCCTCGACC
>DASQBH010000860.1:0-4378 GCA_035635315.1 Longimicrobium sp. | reverse complement strand
GCGCAGATGCTGGTGCTGAACGTGGGGCAGGAGATCAGCCGCAAGAAGATCCTGGAGGGGCTGGTCGCCATTCAGTACAAGCGCAACGACGCGGCGTTCGAGCGCGGCAACTTCCGCGTGCGCGGCGACACGCTGGAGCTGTACCCGGCGTACGACGAGCAGGGGGTGCGCATCGAGCTGTGGGGCGACGAGATCGAGCGCATCTCCCGCTTCGAGCCGCTGACGGGCGACACCATCAACACGCTCAAGAGCTCGGCGATCTTTCCCGCCACGCACTTCGTCACGGCGCGCAACAAGCTGGAGCGCGCGGTGGACCGCATTCGCCGCGAGCTGGACGAGCGGCTCAAGGAGCTGCTGGGGCAGGGCAAGCTGCTGGAGGCGCAGCGGCTGGAGAGCCGCACCAACTTCGACATCGAGATGATGCTGGAGATCGGCACCTGCTCCGGCATCGAGAACTACTCGCGCCACATCGCGGGGCGGGCCGAGGGCGAGCGGCCGGCGTGCCTGTTCGACTACTTTCCCGAGGACTTTCTGGTGATCGTGGACGAGAGCCACGTCTCCGTTCCGCAGATCGGGGGGATGTTCAACGGCGACCGGGCGCGCAAGCTGACGCTGGTGGACCACGGCTTCCGGCTTCCCAGCGCGCTGGACAACCGGCCGCTCAAGTTCGAGGAGTGGGAGGAGCTGGTTCCCAAGGCGGTCTTCGTCTCCGCCACGCCGGGGGCGTACGAGCTGGCGCAGAGCGGCGGCGTGGTGGTGGAGCAGATCATCCGCCCCACCGGCCTGCTGGACCCCGTGGTGGACGTGCGGCCGGTGCGCGGGCAGGTGGACGACCTGCTGGCGGAGATCCGCATTCGCGCGGCGCGCAACGAGCGGGTGCTGGTGACCACGCTCACCAAGCGCATGTCGGAGGACCTGACGGACTTTCTGCACCAGAACGGGGTGCGCGTGCGCTACCTGCACAGCGACATCCAGTCGCTGGAGCGGGTGGAGATCCTGCGCGACCTGCGGCTGGGCAAGTTCGACGTGCTGGTGGGGATCAACCTGCTGCGCGAGGGGCTGGACCTGCCGGAGGTCTCGCTGGTGGCCATCCTGGACGCGGACAAGGAGGGCTTTCTGCGCTCCGCCAGCTCGCTCATCCAGACGGTGGGCCGCGCGGCGCGCAACTCCGAGGGCACGGCCATCCTGTACGCCGACAAGGTCACCGGCTCCATGGAGCGGATGATCGAAGAGACCAACCGCCGCCGCGTGCTGCAGCGCGAGTACAACGACAGGCACGGCATCATCCCCATGACGGTGTTCAAGTCCGTCGAGGAGATCGAGCTGACCACGCGGGTGGCGGACGCGCGGACGAAGCCCGAGCCCGCGGCGGGGGCGATGAAGGCGGCGGAGCGGCCGGTGCTGGGCAAGAAGACCGCACAGGAGCTGCTCAAGGAGATCGAGCAGGAGATGCGCGACGCGGCGGCGCAGCTGGACTTCGAGCGCGCGGCCATCCTGCGCGACCAGTACCTGGAGCTCAAGGCCGAGATGGACGGCGCCAGGCCCGGCCCGCAGCGCCGCTCGGTGTCGGCGCTGCGGGGGTGAGCGGCGGATGGAGGCCGTGCTGACGGAGGAGGCGCTGGAGCGCTGGGGGCGCCGCATCGGCGCGGAGGCGCGCACGCCGCTGGTGATCGCGCTGCGCGGAGACCTGGGGGCGGGAAAGAGCACGCTGGCGCGGGCGGTGGCCCACGGCGCGGGGGTGGCGGGCGACGTGCCCTCGCCCACCTTCAACCTGGTCTTTCGCTACGACACGCCGCGGGGGATCCAGCTGCAGCACCTGGATCTCTATCGGCTCGAGGATCCGGACGAGGTGTGGGAGCTGGGGTGGCAGGAGCTGGGCGCGCCCGACGAGCTGGTGCTGATCGAGTGGCCGGAGCGCGCGGAGGCGCTGCTTCCCGAGCCGCGCTGGGAGGTGGAGATCGCGGACGAGGGCGACCCCGCCAGCCGCCGCGTCTCCGTGCACCCGGTCGGCGACCCGCCGCCGCTCCCGGCGTTCGGCGGAGGCGCGGCGTGAGGGGGGCGCGGGGCCAGGCGGTGCTGGCCATCGACAGCTCCACGCGCGACGCGTACGTGGCGGTGGAGGTAGACGGGACGCTGGCGGCGGAGGAGGCGGTCACGGCCCGGGCCAACGCGTCGTCCGCGCTGCTGCCGGCGGTGGACCGCGCGGTGCGCGCGGCGGGGCTGGCCCCCGGCGGCGTGTCCGCCGTCGTGGTGGGCGGCGGGCCGGGCTCGTTCACGGGCCTGCGCATCGCCGCGGCCACGGCCAAGGGGATCGTCCGCGCGCTGGGGGTGCCGCTGTACGCGTACTCGGGGCTGCTGGCCGCCGCGGCCGCGTACCGCGACGGAGACCGCGCCGTCTGCGCGCTGTTCGACGCGCGCAACCGCGAGGTGTTCGCCGGGTGCTGGCGCTTCGCGGAGGGGGTGGAGGAGGTGCTGGGGGTGACGGCGGGCCCGGTGGACGACATCGTGGAGCGGCTGCGGGGCCGGTCCGTCCGCTTCGTGGGCGAGGGGGCGGCGCTGCACCGCGCGCTTTTGGTGGACGCGTTCGGCGCGGAGGCGGTGGCGGGGGAGGAGCGCTCGCCCGCTTCGGGGCTGCTCTGGCTGGCGCGCGCGGTGCCGGAGCACGGGCGCGTGGCGGACCCGGCGGCGTGGGAGCCGGACTACGTGCGGGCGGCGGGGGTGGAGCGCATTGCCGCGGCGCGGGGAGCCGGGTGATGGCGTCGAGCGCCGAGACGGTGGCCGCGCTGGCGCCCTCGCCGCGCTTTCGCATTCGCCCGCTGCGCGAGGCCGACCTGCCGCGCGTGCTGGAGATCGAGCGCGAGTGCTTTTCCACACCGTGGAAGGAAGTCACCTTTCGCGGGCTGATGAAGCGCTCCGACACCGACCTGCTGGTGGCGGAGACGGAGGACGGCTGGCTGGCGGGCTACGCGGCGTGCTGGACGGTCATCGACCAGTCGGAGCTGGGGAACGTGGCGGTGTCGCCCGCGGTGCGCGGCGCGGGGATCGGCGGCGCGCTGGTGGACGCGGTGGTGGAGCGCATCAAGGAGCGCGGCAGCCACGAGTGCTACCTGGAGGTGCGCGAGTCGAACCGCGAGGCGCAGTCCCTTTACGGACAGCGTGGATTCATAGTGGTCGGGCGACGTCCGCGGTACTACTCGCTGCCCACGGAGGACGCGCTTGTGATGCGCCTGCGCGTGGGAGATTTTTCTTGACAGGCAGTCCGGCCCCCGATAAGATAGGCCGTCCCGCCGTCTACTTTGTTCACTTGGGGGAAGAGGAGGAGCTGTGTCGCGCAGCTTGAACAAGGCGATCCTGATCGGCAACCTGGGGCAGGACCCGGAGATCCGCAGCACGGGGAGCGGCCAGCGGGTGGCCCAGTTCTCCCTGGCCACCACCCGCACCTGGAACGACCAGCAGGGCCAGAAGCAGGAAAAGACGGAGTGGCACCGCATCGTGGCCTGGGGCCGCCTGGTGGAGGTGATCGAACGCTACGTGAAGAAGGGCGACCGCCTGTACGTGGAGGGCGAGATCCAGTACCGGCAGTACGAGGACAAGGAAGGCGTCACCAAGTACACCACAGAGATCAACCTCCGCGAGATGATCATGCTGGGCGGCCGCGAGGGCGGCGGCGGTGGTGGTGGTGGTGACTACGGCGGCGGTGGTGGCGGGTACGGAGGTGGCGGCGGCCGTGGCGGTGGGGGCGGCGGCGGCTCGTACGGCGGCGGAGGGGGCGGCGGCCAGCGCGGCGGCGGGAGTGGCGGTGGCGGAGGAGGCGGTGGGGGCCGTGGCGGCGGCGGTGCTGGCGGCGGCAACTACGACGACTTCCAGGCGCCGCCCTTCGAGGACGACGACGACCTGCCGTTCTGACGCGGGCTGGCGATCGTCAAGCAGTCCATCGCCATCTTGCTAGTCAGGTCTCCCAGAGGGAAGTGGGCACTTGTCCGCTTCCCTCTGCACATTGCCTGATGGCCCCGTAGTTCCCTGGTAGCGGTTTGTGTTTCCGACTTTCCGACTATGCCCTCATCGTTGCCGGTCTTTACGTGCTACACGCCGACTATTCCCGGATTCGTCGCGAGGCACACACGCTTGCGGCGGAGGACGCACTTGCCGCGATTCCGCCGTTCCACGTGCGGATCAGCGACATTGACGCGACCGCCCTCACCGCTTTTGCGAGTACGTGGGAAGGGCGGCATGCATCGGGGTACGGCGGATTCGACTGGACCTATCTTTGGCATCGGCTATGTCGTCAGGAACCCCGCAGCTTTCACTGTGCGTTATGGCATGGATCCATGCTCTGCGGTCTGGCGATCGGAACCGTACCGCGTGGGCACAGCCACCT
>DASQBH010000859.1:0-5495 GCA_035635315.1 Longimicrobium sp. | reverse complement strand
GAGGCGCGGGCCCGGCAGCAGCGCGAGCAGGCCGCCGCCGAGCGTGCGCGGGCCGCCAGCGACCGCGCGCACGCCGCCGGCGAGCGCGCCCGCGCCCACGCCGCCTTTCGCGAAGACGCCGAGCGCCGCGCCTTCGACATGCTGCTGAACCACCGCACCCAGCTGCAGCTGAGCGAGCAGCAGGTGCGGGAGCTGGAGAGCATCCGCGCACGCCTGGAGCAGCAGAACGCGCCGCTGCGGGCGCGGCTGGTGGAAGAGCACCAGCGCGTGCAGGCCGAGCGCCGCGCCCAGCTGGAGCGGATGAGCGCCGAGCAGCGCCGCGAGGAGCTGCGCCGCCTGCGCCGCGACGGCCGCCCGGCGGTGCCGCAGGCGCTGCAGCCCACCGTGCGGCAGATGCGCCTGAACATCAACGAGGCCGTGCACCAGGCGCAGGGCGTGCTCACCGCTGAGCAGCGGCTGCGCGCGCAGGCCCTGCTGCGCGCGCAGATGCAGCGCACCCGCCGGCCCGCCCAGCCCCGCCGCCCCCTGCAGGAGATGCAGCGCCGGCGCGAGGAGCGCCGCGAGCGGGCGAAGGGCCGGCAGCCGTGACCGTGGCCGCGTCCGCCCTTCCGGTGGACCTGGCGCCCGCGCGGCCCGCCGCGGCCGCATCGGTGGACGACGAGCCCGCGCTGGTGGAGCGCGTGCGCCACGGCGACCCCGCGGCGTTCGACGCCCTGGTGGGCCGCTACATGCGCCGCGCCTTTGCCGTGGCGTACCGGCTGCTGGGCAACCGCGAAGACGCCGAGGACCTGGTGCAGGACACCTTCATGACCGTCCTGCAGAAGATCGACGGGTTCGAGCGCGGGCGCGCCTTTTCACCCTGGTTCTTCCGCATCCTGGTGAACCGGGGGCTCAACGCCCGCAAGTCGCGCGCGCTGCGCACCATGCACGACATCCCCGACGCCGCCGCGGCCCGGGGCGCGTCGCCCGAGCGGCACGCGGAGCAGACGGAGCTGCGCGACCGCCTGCGCGCGGTGATGGCCGCGCTCCCCGAGCGGCAGCGGGTGATCGTGGAGCTGTTCGAGCTGGAGGGGTTCGGAAGCACGGAGATCGCCGAGATCCTGGAGATTGCGGACGGCACCGTGCGCTGGCACCTTCACGAGGCCCGCAAGGCGCTGCGCCAGGCGCTGGCCGCGTATGAAAGGAAGGACTGACGATGGATGAGCTCACACGCGACCCGGCCCTGGCCGCCGCGCTCCGGGGGGTGGACGACGACGCCCCGCAGATGGACTGGGATGCCCTGCGCGCCCGGGTGACGGCCCAGGCCGAGCTCCCGCTGGCCCGGCGCCGGCGCACGCTTTCGATGCGCCGCGGACTGCGCGCCATCGTACCCCTTGCCGCCGCCGCGGGGATCGCCGCCGTGGCCCTGCGCGTCGTTCCGGGCCCCGAGCCGGCGCTCTCGCAGGAGGAGCGCGCCGTGGTGGAAGAGATCCTCACCCTCTCCACGCCGGACCAGGTGGGGCTGCTGATGACCGGCGAAGCCGCCGAGCAGGCGATGCTCGAAGCCGTGGTAGAAGACGGCGGAGAGTAGGAAACAGCCGTCGGGATCGCATCGCCCCCGCCCTCCCCGCGGAGAGCGGGGGCGACGCGTGTCCACACCCACGCACCTTCACCCCCCGTACCGTCGTACCTTCGCACCCCGGTTTTCCGCGATCTGCTCCCATCCTTCGAAGCAGTCGTTTCCCGCCGACACGTTTGCGTCTAATCTTTTGCGGCACAACGAAATCGGTGGGCTGCGGTTCTTGACAAGCGCGGGGGTGTTCCTGTAATTCCAACGCGCGGGCGCCCCCGGCGGCGGTAACGTCGCACGTCCGCACGGCCGGCTGGCGGCCGTACATTTCTCACGACACTCCCGCCGCGACGTGTGGCGGGTTTGTTTTACTTGAACGGCACACCACATGAACGCAGCCATCTTCATTGACGGCGGATACTTCGACCGGGTGTCGCGCGACTGCGGCTCGCCGCGCATCGACTTCGGCAAGCTTTCCACCGAACTGGCCCGGCCACACGAGCTGCTGCGCACGTACTACTACCACTGCCTTCCGTACATGGGCCCCACGCCCAGCGAAGAAGACCAGCAGCGGTACGACAACAAGCAGCGCTTCTTCAACGCGCTCACCCGGCTCAACCGCTTCGAGGTGCGCGAGGGCAAGCTCGAGTACCGCGGCACCGACCGCGAGAGCGAGCGCCCCATCTTCGAGCAGAAGCGGGTAGACATCTACCTGGGCGTGGACCTGGTGATGCTGGCCGCCAAGCAGCGGATTCACCGCGCCATCCTGGTCACCGGCGACAGCGACTTCCTCCCCGCCATCCGGGCGGCCAAGAACGAGGGCGTGCTGGTGCACCTGTTCCACGGCACCGGCCCGCAGCAGCCCCACAAGGACCTGTGGGACGAGGTGGACGAGCGCACCGTCATCACCCCCGACCTGCTGCAGCACTTCCTGCTGTGACCTGATCGGGTCGATGTGATCCGCACGAAAAAAAAGCCCGCCGCGAGTCTCCGGACTCGCAGCAGGCTTTTTCCTTCGGACTGATACCGATTCTCAGAATCTCGTGTGCATTCCGAAGCTGACTTCCTGAGGGAGCGCCGCACGTAACCACCCGGACCTCGATCGCCTGCGCGCGACCGAAGGACCTCGCCAGCAAGACCGCGGGGCTGGCTCCATGCCTTCGGAGCCGGCCCCGCGGTTCGGAAAGGAGGTCCTTCGGTCGCGCGCGGAGTGCGGGGTGAACGACGGTACGTCGCGGCGCTCCCTCAGGAAGTCATCGCTTTGCCTGTGCACAGTGAATCAACGCGTCTGGTATGATTCGGCGCGGCCCCCGATTCCCTGCCTTCACCACTCCGGAAGCAGAGCGTTGACTTCCTGAGGGAGGCGCCGCTCGCCCCTGTCCTGACCGGACAGCCAGGGCGCCGACCGAAGGATCTCGCCAGCGGAACCGCGGGGCTGGCTGCGCGCTCCGGGTCCGGCCCCAGGAAATCACCGGTCCAGGTTCAGCACCGGTATCATACCAGATCCGGAAAAAGAGCGCTGATTTCCTGAGGGAGCGCCGCGTGAAACCTTCTGCTCGCACCTCAGTTGGCGCGCGACCGAAGGATCTCCTCCCGGTAGCCTCGGGGCCGGATTCGCGGCGTAGATCCAGCCCCGCGGCTCTGCCGGCGAGATCCTTCGGTCGGCGCCAGGGTGGGTCGTACAAGCAGGTTGTGGAGCGGCGCCTCCCTCAGGAAATCACGAGGGTATTTCCGGATTCGGCTCAGTCCTCTTCCTCGCGCTCGTCGCCGCCCTGCCAGGTGATGGGCATGGAAACGTGCGCCCGCACCGGCTGCCCGTTCACGCGGGCCGGGGTGAACCGCGCCGCCGAGATCGCCGCCGTCGCCGCGGAGCGAAAGGCGGGGTGCGACGCCTGGTCCACGCTGATGGACGAACGCTCCACCCGCCCGTCGGCGCCCACGGTGAACGAGACGAGCGCGTTCCCCCACCGGCCGGTGTTGCGCAGCGACGCGGGGTAGGTGCGGATCACGGCGCTGCGGAACGCCGGCCCGTTGGAAAGCGACGGCGCCTGGTCCACCTCGCCGCCGCCGTACACGCGGTTCGCGTCCACGCTGGGCCGCGCGGCGGGCGGGGGCGCGGCAGACTCCGCCACGGCGGGCTGCGCCGGGGCGGGTGCCGCCGGGCGCGTCTCGATCTGCGGCGCGGAGCCGGAGGCCGCGGGGCGGGGAGCGGCCGCCAGCGCCAGCTGCGGCGCCGCGGGCTGCTGCTGCGCCGCCAGCTGCTGCGCCTGCCGCAGCGAATCGCGCTGGCGCTGCTGCAGGCGGCGCTGCTCCTCCAGCTTCTTCTGCTCTTCGGCCTTCCGGGCCTGCTCCTCCGGCGTCAGCGCCGCGTCCGCCGCGGCAGCAGCAGCAGAATCGGCCAGCGCGGGCTGTGCGGCGGGGTCTACCACGGCCTGCTGCGCCTGCGTCGCGGCGGCGGGCGCCGTCAGGCTGGCGGCGGCAAGCCGCTGCGCCTCGGGACGCGCGCCGGAGCCCGCCAGCACCGTCTTCGCGATCACGCCGCCACCCACGATGACCGCGGCGGCAATGCTGGCCGCCAGCAGCCCGCGGCGGCTGCCCGTGGGCTGCCCCATCCGCGCCAGTCCGGACGTCCGACGCCGCCCGGGAATGGGGATCAGCTCCGCCCGCGGCCCATCCACCTCCACCACCGCCAGGCTGACCGGCGCGGGAGTGACGGGAACCAGCGCGACGGGCTCCGCCACCAGCGGCGCGATCGGCATCGGCTGCGCCGCGACCGTCTCCTCCACCTCCCGCTCGATCACGACCGGCGCGGGGGGCGGAACGACCGGCTCGGCCTTCGCCTGCACGGGCTCCGGCTGCGGCGCGGGCGCGACGGTCTCGGCCGGAGGCGCGGGCGCGACGGTCTCGGCCGGAGGCGCGGGCGCCGGCGCGGGGGCTTCCGCGCGGACCGGGGTGGGATCCTCGGCGCGGGCGGCCTTTGCCAGCGCGGGGGGGATGTACAGGCTGTCGGCCAGGTCCGTCTTCGCGGCCGCGATCGGCTGGCGGGGACGCGCCGGCGGCTGGCGCTTCGCGGGCGGAGCCGCGGCCGGCGGCGCCTCGACGGCCGCGGTTTCCACGACGGCCGGCGGCGTTTCGACGGCGGCGGCTTGCACGACAGCCGGCTCCGCGGGCAGATCCACCGCGGCCGCGACCGCCGGCTCCGCGGCAGGCGCCGGCTCCGCGGGAACGGAGGCGATGACGTCGACGGGCTGCGGCTCGGCAGCCTCGACCGCATCCACCGTCACCTCCGCCGCTTCATCTTCCGCCGGCGCCGCGGCTTCGGCCACGTGGGCGGCGAAGGAGGCGGCGGTGATGGGAGCCTCGACGGGCGGCGCGGGCGCGGGGGCCGGGGCGGCGACGGGCGCGGGCGCGGCGGCGCTCTCCGCGATCAGGTGCGCGGCCAGCTCGCCGGCGTCCGGCCAGCGCTGCGCGGGATCCGCCAGCAGCGCGCGGCGAACGGCCTGCGCCACGTGGGCGGGCAGGTCCGGGCGCGCGTCCAGCAGCGACGGCGCGATCACGGCCTGCCCGCGGGCCATCGACAGCAGCAGTTGCATCCACTCCGCCGGCAGCCCGGCGAACACCTCGTACGCCACCACGCCCAGGCTGAACACGTCCGCGGCCGGCGCCAGCTCCCGGGCCCGCCGCAGCCGCTCCGGCGAGGCGTAGCGGGCCGTGGCGCGCGAAGGCGGCGCCCCCGCGGGGTTCAGCCCCAGGCCGAGCACCTGCACGCGCAGCCGTCCCTCGTCGCGGGAAAGCCAGAGCACGCCGGGGTGCAGGTCGCCGTGCACCAGCCCCGCGCGGTGGGCCGCCGCCATCCCCGCCGCAGCCTCCTGCACGATGCGCAGCGCCAGCGGCAGGGGCGGCGCGCCGCGCTGGGCCAGCAGCGCCGCCAGCGTGCCGCCCGTCC
>DASQBH010000858.1:0-3239 GCA_035635315.1 Longimicrobium sp. | reverse complement strand
GGCGGAGTCTCGCGAGCGGCTGATGCGCGGCGTGACGCACGACCTCAAGAACCCGCTGGGCGCGGCGGACGGCTACACGCAGCTGCTCCAGGTCGGCGTGGAAGGCGAGCTGGCGCCGGGGCAGCAGAAGATGCTGGACAGCATCCGCCGTTGCCACGCGGCGGCGCTGGCGCTGATCAGCGATCTGCTGGACTTTTCGCGCGCGGAGGCGGGAACGCTGGAGATGGCGTGCGGCCCCGCCGACGGCGTGGAGATCGCGCGCGAGGCGGCCGCCGAGTACGCCGGCACCGCGCGGGCGGCGGGGCACGCGTTCGAGGCCGTTCTGCCCGATGTGGCGCTCCCGTGCAGCACCGATCACAACCGGGTGATGCGGATCGTCGGCAACCTCCTTTCCAACGCCGTCAAGTACACGCCGGCACCGGGCCGCATCGTGCTCGAGGCCCGGTCGGTGGTGTCGGGGGAGGGATCCGACCAGAGCCACTGGATAGAGCTGTGCGTCCGGGACACGGGACCGGGAATCCCGGAGGCGGAGCGGGAGCGGATCTTCGACGAGTTCCACCGCCTGCACGACGGCGAGACCCAGGGGCACGGGCTGGGTCTGGCCACCAGCCGGCGCATCGCCCGCCTGCTGGGCGGCGACATCACGGTCGACGCGGCCGAGGGCGGCGGCTCGGAGTTCCGCCTGCGGCTTCCCGTGGCTGCCGCGCACGACGGAAAGGAGGGGTGGGGTGCTCCGGGGGCTCCTGAACACGCGCCCCCGGATCCTGGCTGACTCTCACGCCGCGCGGGAGCTGGCTTTGCGCGCCGTCGCTGCCGCCGGCTGCTCCGCGCCGGCGGCAGCGACGGCCGGCTTGGGGTTGTCATCGCGGCTCGTCGACAACGACGAGGTCGCTACGAGCGGGCGAAACACGCGTGGCAGCGCGGCACGGAGCGGCAGGTCCGGCTTTTTCCGAGAACCAGCGTTCCGCGCCGCGACAAAGGGACGCACGTACTCGGCGTCCGTACTCCGTACAACCGTGCCCCGGTCGTAGGCAGGGAGCCGGGCGACGGCGCGGGCGGCGAGCCCATCCACCACCACCGTGCTCGAGCGCTCGGTGTCCGGTCGCGCATGGTCGATGGGGATCAGCACGTGGCGCTCACGCCCGGTCACCAGCAGGTTCTCCACCTCCACGTCCAGGTATCGCACTTCCATCGTGGCGGCATCCACCAGGAGCTCATCCACGTTGCCGATCCACCGCCCGTCACCGGAGTGCACCTGCCACAGGCGCATGTCCAGCGCGCCGTTCGCGATCCGGACCCCCTGCAGCTGGGCGAGGGGGATCACACGACTGTCGTCGTCCATCCTGTCCTCCAGTGTCTGGTCCCGCTCCGCGCGCCCACGTCCGGCGTACCGGCCGCCTGCGCATGTGTCTCTGTCGAAGG
Source organism: Longimicrobium sp. (assembly GCA_035635315.1). Taxonomy (GTDB): domain Bacteria; phylum Gemmatimonadota; class Gemmatimonadetes; order Longimicrobiales; family Longimicrobiaceae; genus Longimicrobium. Next base: position 1,817 of record DASQBH010000858.1, on the reverse strand, counting down.
GTAGTCCATCTGCGCGGCAATTGCAGCCGCCGGGGCGTCACAGATCCCACGGGGCGGATGCATCTGTCTGTCGCGGAGGAAGGAGGCGGAGAGAAGGATGGAAGGCTCACGAGTGGCGGACGGTCTGGGGATCGTCGCCGCCGGTGTGGATGGCGATGAAGAGCGAGGGGGGATGCGGGAGGAGGACGGTGCTTCGCCGAGCCTGGTGGAGCCCGGTGCCGGCTCGCGGCCGACACCGGGGTTCCGCGTCATTCGCGCACGTGCAGCCAGTCGCGCGGCAGGTCGGGAGCGAAGCGCTCGACGACCTCCTCCACGCGTGAGGGCACCGAGAGGAACCGCGCCAGCGCGGCAAGGGTGCGCAGGTGTTCCTCGGGCCGTTCCGCGGGGCTCACCAGAAGGAAGACGAGCCGGACCGGTGTGCGGGCGCGCGGAAACGCCACGCCCGCGCGGCTGACGCCCAGCACGAGCACTCCCCGGTCCAGCCCCTCGCGACGCACGTGGGGGAGCGCGACCCCCGCGGCGACCTCGGATGAGAACTGGTCCTCGCCGTGAATGACGGCACGCACGATCTCCCTCCGCTCCCGCGCTTCGAAGAGCCCCTCCAGCATGTGCTCGATCGCCGCGGGGAACCCCATCTCGTCCAGCACCACCACACGGTCCGGCACCACCCCGGGGGCAAGTTCCGCGGTCTGCTCCTCCCCCGGCTGCGCCAGGGCCGGGTACGCCACCACCAGGTTGCCCGGTCCCGCGCCGGCCAGGCGCGCGGGAAGCCGCTCCACCGCGTGTGACCAGGCCAGTGTTCCCTTTCGGCCGGCGAGCAGGACCACCAGGTCGTCCTTCGATACGGCCCGGAGAACCGCTTCGACGTCGTCCCAGCGCGCGGCTTCCTCGCCGGTCGCCGGCACGTGCGGGCGGGCGGCCGCCTGCGCCGCGCGTACGCGCTCCCCCATCCCCGCGACGGTGACCAGGTGCACGGGCGCGCCCAGCCCGGCCGCGAGCGTGTTGACGGTATGGAGGACCTCGCCGAACCCGTGGTCCCGGTCCAGCCCCGGCGGTACCGCGACCACCACCCGGCGGGCGACCCGCGGAGGCTGGGTGAGGCGGGCCACCAGCAGCTGGGCGCGCGTCTCGTCCAGCAGGTGGTCCAGCACGCTTCCGAACACCGCGCGGGTGGCGCTCGGGCGTCCGTCCCAGCCGATCACCAGTGTGCTGGTGCGGGTGTCGGCCACCGCGCGGGAGATCGCCCCCGCGATGCTGGTGTCGACCCGGGTCATGGGGATGACCGGGACGTCCGCCCCCGCGGCGTGGACCACGGCGTGGCTCAGCACGGCCTCCGCCTCGGCTACCTCAGCCTCGCTGGCTCCCCCGTCGCCCGGCACGGCCATCAGCACGCGCAGCGGCTCCGCCGACTCGCGGCCGCGGACGATGAGCGCAAGGTCCAGGAGCGCGTCGGCCGTGGCGGGGTTGGCCAGCGGCACCAGCACGCGTCGCGGGGCCAGCCCGGGGTCGTAGGGCTTGTCCGCCTCCTTCAGCGCGACCTGCCGGCCGAACCGCTGAACCACCCACGGTCCGGCCAGGCAGGTGGCCAGGATCATCACCACCACGCCGTTCACTTCGGCCTGGTCCAGCATCCCCGCGTCGAAGCCCACCAGCACGATGGCCAGCGTGCCCGCGGCGTGCGGCACCGAAAGGCCGAAGATGACCCACCCTTCCGCCGGCGTGTAGCCGAACAGCCTCTGCGTCCCCTTCGCCGCCAGCCACTTGGCCACGATCACCAGCACGGCCAGCACCACGGCCACGATCCACGCGCGCGGCGT
>DASQBH010000857.1:0-2755 GCA_035635315.1 Longimicrobium sp. | reverse complement strand
GGCATCATGTGGTTCCTGCGGTAGCGTGGCCGCGTTTGCCCGCGCGACTCGGCCGTGTATCTTCCCGCCCGTACCCACGACCCGCGGACGATGCGCGAAGAAAACGAGTACCTGCTGGGCACCGACGACGACGAGCTGCGTCGCCTGGGCTTTCAGCACCAGGTGTGGATGGGGCAGGCGGCCGCGTCGTGGGAGCGCGGCGGCTTTGGGCCGGGGAGCCACGTGCTCGACATCGGCTGCGGGCCGGGCTACGCCGCGCTGGACCTGGCGCGGCTGGTGGGACCGCAGGGGCGCGTGGTGGGCGTGGACGTGTCGCCCCGCTTCGTGGCACACCTGCAGGCGCGCGCCGCGGCCAACGGCATCACCCACCTGGCCGTGGAGGTGCAGGACGTCGAGGAGCTGTCCTTTCCGCCGGAGAGCTTCGACGGCGCCTACGCACGCTGGGTGCTCACCTTCGTCCGCCGCCCCGAGGCCGTCATCGCGGGCGCGGCGAAGGCGCTCCGGCCCGGCGGGCGGCTGGTGGTGCACGACTATTCCAACTACGCCGCCTTCCAGGTCGCCCCGGAGGATCCCGCCGTCCACCGCGTGATCCAGGCGATCGTCGCCTCGTGGCGCGACCAAGGCGGTGACCCCAACGTGGGCACGCGCGTGCCGCGGATGATGGTGGACGCGGGGCTGGAGATCGTCTCCATCACCCCCATCGCCCGTGTCGCACGGCCCGGGGACGCGCTCTGGCAGTGGCCGCGGACGTTCTTCGACAACTTTCTTCCGCACCTGGTCCAGACCGGCTACCTGGCGGAAGACGAGCGCCAGGCGTTCGACGCCGTCTGGGCCGCGCGCGCCGCTGACCCCGCTTCCTGGCTCGCCACTCCGCCGATGGTGGAAGTGGTGGGCGTCCGCCGCTGATGCGCATCGTCCTGCAGCGCGTCTCCCGCGCCCGCGTCACGGTGGAGGGCCGCGTCACCGGCGAGATCGGCCGCGGGCTGCTGCTGCTGGCCGGCTTTACGGACGGCGATACGGAGGATGCGCTCGCGTGGATGGCGGACAAGGTCGTCGGCCTGCGCATCTTTCCGGACGACGAGGGAAAGATGAACCGCTCCGTGCAGGAGATCGGCGGCGGATTGCTCGTCGTCTCGCAGTTCACGCTGTACGGCGACACGCGCAAGGGCCGCCGCCCCAGCTTCATCGACGCCGCGCGGCCGGAGATCGCCATCCCGCTGTACGAGCGCTTCGTCGACCTCCTCCGCGCCACCGGCCTCCCCGTAGGCACCGGCGAGTTCGGCGCGATGATGGACGTGGAGCTGGTGAACGACGGCCCCGTGACCCTGATCCTGGAGCGGTGAGCGCGCGCGACGCGTTCGGTGCGCCCGGATGGGTGTGTGGCCGTCCGGCGAGTCCCGGTTCATCGGCGGCCTGGTGCTGGAGCCGCACGAGCTCGCCGGCCGCTACGGCGCCTCGTTCATCACCTGGGAGGCGGACGGGCTCGGTCCCTGCGAAGGCGCCGTGGTCCGGCTCCCCTCCGGCCGCCACCTGCTCCTGACGCGCTACGAGTTCTACCCGGAACCCGGGACGCACGTGGAAGCCGACTGGGCCGACGATCCACACGAGGCGCGGCGCGAGCTGCTCACGGTGCTGGGCGTGGATGAGGACGTGTTTGCCTGGATCAGCGACGAGCCCGCGCCGACGGCCGAAGAAATCGCGCGCCACAACGAATCCGTCCGGAAACTCTCGATGAACCGACCCGCCGTTCCGCCGCTCGTCCTCGCCTCGCAGTCCCCCCGCCGCGCCGAGCTTATCGGGCGGCTGGGACTGGAGTTCGAGACGCTCCCCGCCGACATCGACGAAAGCTACCTGCAGGGCGAGACGCCGCCGGAGCACGCCGAGCGCCTGTCGCGCGAAAAGGCGCTCAAGATCGCCGCGGACCGGCCCGAGGCGCTGGTGGTGGGCTCCGACACCATCGTCGTCATCGACGGCGACGTGCTGGGCAAGCCGCGCGACGTGGCGCACGCGGTGGAGATGCTGACGCGGCTTTCCGGGCGGGAGCACGAGGTGTGCACCGGGGTGGCCGTGGCGCACGGCGGGCGCGTGGAGAGCGGGCTGGAGCGCGTCCGCGTCCGCTTCCGCACCCTGGACCGCGCGGAATGCGAGGAGTACGTGGCCACCGGCGAGCCGATGGACAAGGCCGGCGCCTACGGCATCCAGGGCTTCGGCAGCGCCATCGTCGACGGCATCGACGGCGACTACTTCGCCGTCATGGGCCTCCCCGTGGTCCGCATGCTGTCCCTGATCGAACGGCACGGCTGGCGCTACGCGTTCGGGCGGCTGCGGGCGGTTTGAGGGGCAGGTTCTGCGGGTGCGGGCCGGGCGTCTCCCGGGCGAATGAATTCGCGGCTGGGAAAACGCGATGTCGGCCTTCGCCGACGGGTCTGGTGCGAGGGGCGGGTTGCGGGGCGTCACCGACGGTCGCATCGGTCGTCGTCGATGAACGTGGGTGCCTGGCCGGAGTTCGGGATCATTGCGGCAGCGGGGTGCGCATCATTCCTCCTTTCTCGCGATGAACCCGTCCGCGAAGGCGGACATCGCGTTTTCCAGCCGCGAATTCATTCGCCGGGGCTACGGGGGGCGCCGGATACCCGCCGCCGTCGTGAACCCTGCGGACCAGGCGGTCGCCACCGACTAGAAACGTGAGGTCCGTCTCCCGGGCGAATGAATTCGCGGCTGGGAAAACGCGATGTCGGCCTTCGCCGACGGGTCC
>DASQBH010000856.1:0-3268 GCA_035635315.1 Longimicrobium sp. | reverse complement strand
ATGGAGTCCGACACGGACAAGCGCATGGTCTCATAGAAGACGTGCGGCATCGGGTTCGCGCGGAAGGCGCGGTGCTGCACGGCGTGGTCCAGGACGATGCGCTTGTCCGTGTCGGACTCCATGGTCCGCGTGGCGGCGATGATCGCCACCACGTTGTCGTGGCTCAGGTCGTCCTTGCGCAGCAGCCGCTCCAGCACCAGCCGCCGGTCCGTGGACGACTCGATCTCCTCCGCCGCGCGGATGATCTCGGCGTAGAGCGCCGGATCCTGCCGCGTCTCCAGCGCCCGCAGCAGTTCCGCGGTGCCGGCGCCCGACATCGTCCCCGCGCCGACCGGAGCCGGCGGCGCCGTGAGGGCCGGCGTGCTCCCGCTTCCCTGCTCCGCCGCCAGCATGGCGTTCGCCGTCTTCCCCGCCGCCGCGGCTGCGTCCAGCGCCGCCTGCCGCGTCTCATCCACCTCGTCGCCGCCCCCGGTCACCTTCTGCACCGCGTCCGCCACGCGGTTCACCAGCCGCGCGGCGGTGGACACCGGCTTCTCCGCCGTCTCCTCCACCTGCGCCGCGGCCGCCGCCGACTGGACCGCGGGGCGCATGGCCGCCAGCGGGAGCACGCACGCCAGCGCCGCGGCGGCGGTGGCCAGGGTTGCGGCGCGGCTCACACCGTTGCGGCGCACCGCGTTGTCCAGGATGGCCAGCAGGCGCCCCTCGAACTGGGAGCGGCGCGCCATGGCCAGCGCGTGCGCGGGCGCGGGGCCGGGCGCCGAGCCCAGCGAGCGGACGATGGTGAGCAGGTGGTCCGCGTAGTCCGCCGGCGCCGTGCCGATCTCCAGCACCGCGTCGTCGCAGGCGTGCTCGCGCTCCTCGCGCAGCTTGCGCGCGGCCATCCACACCAGCGGGTTGAACCAGTAGACCACCAGCGCCACGTGCGCGATCCACTGCGTGAGCGCGTCCCACCGGCGCACGTGGGCCAGCTCGTGCGCCAGCACCACGCGGCGGCGCTCGCTCTCCCACCCGTCCGCCTCGCCGGGGAGAAGGATGACGGGGTGAAAGATCCCCCACGTCATTGGCACCGTGGCCGCGGGCTCGCGCAGGAGGCGGACGATGCGTCCCAGCCGCAGCCGCCGCGACAGCCCGTCCGTCAGCCGCACCCACTCCTCGTCCGTCAGCTCCACGGCACGGCGCTCCATCCACCGCACGCGCGCCAGCCCGTACGCCAGCCGCAGCGCGAACAGCGCCGCGCCCGCCGCCCACGCCAGCAGCGCCAGGCTCATCCAGTCGCTGGGGATGCGGACGGGCCGCGGAGTGGAAGAAGGAGCGGACGGCGCGGCGACTCCCGCGACTCCGGGCGCCGGGGCGGCCTGGTCGAGCGAGGCCGGATCCACGACCGAGGCCAGATCCGACGTGGGCGGCGCCAGGACGGCGGTGGGCACCGGCAGCACCCGCCATTCGGGGACGAACCGGCGGGCCAGGGGAAGAAGGAGGAGCGCGGTGAGGGCGGCGAGCCACACCAGGTGCCGCGCACTGGCGGAGGTGCGGCGCATGAGCGCGGTGCCGCCCAGCGCGGCCAGGATGATGAAGGTGCCGCGCACCGCCGCGTCCAGCACGGCGGCGGCCAGGGCGGAATCCAGGAGCACGCTCATCGGACGTCCTCCGCCTTGCGGGCCTGTTCGATCAGCTTCGCCAGCCGGTCCAGCTCCTCACCGGAGGGGCGCGACTCTTCGATCAGCGCGTTCACCACCTGCTCGGGGCTGCCGTTGAAGAAGGTGCGCACCAGGTGGCGCAGCGCCGTGGCGCGGGCCTGCCGGCGGGGGGTGGTGGGGAGATAGACGTAGCGCTTGCCGTCCATCTCGTGCTTGAGTGAGCCCTTCTCCTCCAGCAGGCGCAGGGCGGCGCGCACGGCGCTGTACGTGGGCGGATCGGGAAGGTCGTCCAGCACCTCCGCGGCCGTGCAGCGCCCGCGGCGGTAGACGATGTCCATGATCTGCCGCTCGCGGCGGCTCATTCCCGTGGGCGTCTGCGAGTCCATGCGGGCGGAGGAGGCGGAAGGGCGGAGAAGGTCGTCCGGAACGATGTGCTGAATATTCAGCAGGTGAGTCCGAAAGTCAATCGTTTCGTCCCATCACCGTGCGGGCGCGTCGCGCAGGTGGGCGTCGAACCAGGCGCCCACCTCGTTCCACAGGTGGCGGATGTTGGCGGGGGAACCGAAGTCGTGCGCCTCGCCCCAGTAGCGGACGAAGCGGGCGCGCCGGCCCATCCGATAAAGGTGCGTGAACACCTGCTCGCCCTCCGTCAGCGGCACGGAGTCCATGTCGCCCTGGGCGATGAGGACGGGCGTGTGCACCCGCTCCAGGTACATCACCGGGCTGTTGCGCTCGTAGCGGGCGCGGTCCACCCACGGCGGCTGATGGAAGTTGTAGAAGTACTCCCCTTCCAGGCTACCGGGCCAGTCGTACTCGCGCAGGCGGTTGCTGTAGCGGTCACGTGCGTCGAAGACGCCGTAGCGGGCCAGCAGGTTGGACGGCCCCAGCGTGGCCACCGCCGCGCGAAAGCGGTCCGTCTGGGTGATGAGCGCGTACACCGCCCAACCGCCGAAGCTCTCGCCGAACACGCCCACGCGCTCCGGATCCGCCACGCCCGCCTGCACCGCCGCCTCCACCGCCGGCAGCACGTCCTTCGCGACCTCGAAGTACATGTCGCGGGGCTGGTCCGCGGGGGAGAGGGAGAAGGTGGGGATGACGACGGCGTACCCGCGCGCCGCCAGCAGCTCCGGCTGCCACCAGAGAAAGTTGCCGGGCTGGAACGCCAGCGTGTCCGCGATCTCCGGCTGCTCCGTGTTGGGGTAGATCCACACGACCGTGGGATACCGCCGCCCGGGGACGTAGCCGGCGGGATGGACGATCTGCGCCGTCAGCGGGTCGCCGTCGCCGCCGCGGTACTCCACCAGCGTCCGCCGGGCGACCGCCACCTCGCCGAAGTGCCGGTTCAGCCGCATCCGCTCGTCGCGCCGCGCGGCCGCCGCGTCGCCCGTCCACAGCCGGGTGCCGTCCGGCCGCTCCGCGTTGAACACCGCCTGCCCGGTCGCCGGCGCGTACGCCGCGAGCGTCGCCCGCTCGGGCGCGGCGCCCAGCGGCGTCACCTCCACCTCGCACCCGCGCGGCTGCACGCGCACCAGGCGGCCGGCCCCGGCGCCGAAGACGATCGCCTCCTCCGCCGGCCGCCGCGGCGCCACCGCGACGGCGGCCGCCGTGAGCTGCGGCTCCAGGCCGGCGGT
>DASQBH010000855.1:0-2134 GCA_035635315.1 Longimicrobium sp. | reverse complement strand
ACGGCGGCATGTACGACGTGATCGTGATCGGCGGGGGGCCGGCGGGGCTCTCGGGGGCGATGTGGCTGGCGCGCTACCGTCGCAAGGTGCGCGTGTTCGACGCGGAAGCGCCGCGCAACGCCGTCACCTGGGCCGTGCACGGCTATCCGGGCCGCGACGACCTGCCGCCGGAGGAGCTGCGCAAGGTCATCAAGCTGCAGGCGGTGGACGCGGGCGCGGAGTACGAGCCCGCGTGCGTGGAGAGCGTGGAGGGCGAAAAGGACAACTTCATCGTCAACCTGGACGACGGGCGGACGTTCGGGGCCAAACGGCTGCTGCTGGCCACGGGGCTGCGCGACATCATTCCCGAGATCCCGGGGCTGGAGCAGTTCTACGGCACCAGCATCTGGCACTGCCCGGACTGCGACGGCCCGTCGGTCATCGACTGCAAGGTGGGGGTGATCGGCTGGGGCAGGGCGATCGCCGCGTACTGCATGTACATGCTCACCTTTACCGAAAAGCTCACCGTGCTCACCCACGGCCATCCTCCGGATCTTACGCCGGAGGCGCGCGACGCGCTGGCGCGGTGGAGCATCCCCGTGCGTGAGGGGGTGATCGATCGGCTGGAGGGGGAGGGCGGGCTGATCCAGCGCGTCGTCTTTCACGACGGCAGCACGGAGGATTTCGACGCGCTCTTCTTTCACATCGCCAGCGGCCCCGGCAGCAGCTTCGCGGCCGACATCGGCTGCCTGGCGGACGAGGACGGCATCCTGGAGATCGACAAGGACTACCAGACCACCATTCCCGGCGTCTACGCCGCGGGCGACATCGTCCCCGGCTCGCGCCTGGCCATCCGCGCCGCCGCGGAGGGTGTCCGCGCCGCCGTCGGCATCCACAAGAGCCTGATCCCGGACGACCGGCGGTTACAGCCCAAGTCCGAACCGCCGCACGAAGACGCGGGGTGAAACGCGGGAAGAACGGTCCCGCGCCACGTCCGGCCACCACGAGCTAAAGCCCGGGCTTCACCTGCCCGCGTGCCCCGATTCCTTGCCGCCCCCACGCGATGGTGTCATTCCGAGGGAGCGCCACCCGGCATTTTCCGAATCGACAACCCCTGGCGCGCGACCGAGGAATCTGCTGTCGGAATCCTCGTGGCTTTTGTCACGCCCCGGACTCGCGGCCGAAGTCCGCGCAGGCGCCGCCCAGGCGGACTTCGTGACTCGATGCGGAAAGCGAATGGGTCTGGCCGCTCCCTGCGCCGCATACACCCCTCCCGCGTACCCTCAGTCGCCAAGTTTTTTCTTGCGGCCGTACCGGTCGGCTCTTAGCCTTGCTTCTCGCCAGGTCGACGCTTCTCCACACGATTCACGGGTCACCTCTCCTCCGGGCGTCGGGCGGTCCTGGCCGAGTGCGCGCGTCTATTCAGCCGCCGCGCGGAGCATTTGCGAGTCGTTGGCGGCCACGGTGCTTCCTCCACCCCTTCTTCCGGAGACGACCGATGCCCAAGCTGAAGCTGGAGATCGAGATGCTGCGCGTGGAATCGTTCGAGACGCACCCCGTCGTGCGCGCTCGCGGAACGGTGGAGGGGCACGCGGTGGAGCCGGGCACCGTGATCGGGGAGCCTGTGCCGATCACGAACGACGTAAAGCTGTGTCTGGACTCGTGGATCAACACCTGTGTCACCGCCAGGATCAGCGAGTGTCCGGGCGAGACCTGCGGCGGTCAGCTCACCTGCGGCGCCTCGTGCCAGGCCACGTGCGAGACCTGCTACGGCCCCACCTGCGTGACCGCCTGCCTGGGCACCTGCCTGTCGGGTGGCCCGGTCTGCTGCGCCTGAACGGCGAAGGGAGGGCGCGACCGAGGAATCTACCGTCGGAATCCTCGTGGCTTTTGTCACGTCCCGGACTCGCGGCCGCAGTCCGCGAGGCGGACTTCGTGATTTTCCAGCCGCGGTTTCAACCGCCGAGGCGGAGCCCGCCGCGCATCCGCCACAGGCTCCGTCTGGCGGTGTCGTGACCGCGGCTGCGGCGCGGCTGCCGCGTCGGGCTTCGATCAGGCGGAGGCTAGATTCCTCGGCCCTGCGACGTGCGGCGCGAGGGGCAGGGGCCTGAGCCGCCGGGCCTCGGAATGACAGACGGGGCGGCCTCCATTTCAG